>QIDL01000071.1 GCA_003228415.1 Gammaproteobacteria bacterium
CGCAGCAGTGGTCGGCCGCGATCCCGCAATGAGGAACTGGATGAGTTTTTCCGTCGGTTTTTTCCACCCCACCCGAGGCAGAGAACACCGGAGCCTTACGCACGACCCCGATCCCTGGGATCCGGATTTATTCTCGAGGATGGTTACATCCTGACTAATAATCACGTGGTGGATGGCGCCGATGAGATTCTGGTGCGCTTCAGCGATCGCCGTGAGCTGAACGCCGAACTCGTCGGGGCGGACCCACGATCGGATCTTGCCCTGTTGAAGGTGGAAGCCGACGACTTACCGGCGGTGAAGCTGGGTCACTCCAAGTCGTTGAAAGTAGGGGAATGGGTGCTGGCGATTGGTTCACCGTTCGGCTTCGACTATTCCGTCACCGCTGGCATCGTCAGTGCCAAGGGGCGGAGCCTGCCGACAGAACTCAATGAAAACTACGTGCCTTACATTCAAACCGACGTGGCGATCAATCCTGGTAATTCTGGCGGGCCGCTATTCAATCTCAGCGGCGAGGTCGTTGGTATCAATTCTCAGATTTACTCCAACTCCGGTGGGTTCATGGGCGTCTCGTTTGCGATTCCTATCGACGTGGCCATGGAGGTGGTTGCTCAGCTGCGGGAAACGGGACGAGTATCACGTGGTTGGCTGGGCGTAATGATTCAGGAGGTCGATCGAGATCTGGCCGAGAGCTTCGGCCTGGACCGACCTCACGGTTCGCTGGTTTCCCGGGTCCTCGAGGGCAGTCCGGCTGAAGTAGGTGGCATCCTGGAGGGTGACATCATTACCGCGATCAATGGTCAACCCATCGACTTTTCGGTTGAGCTCCCGCATTTCGTGGGTCGTATTCGTGCCGGTAGCGATGCCGAGCTGGATGTTATTCGCGAAGGCGAGCACATTGTACTGACCCTTGAAATCGGTGAGGCGCCGGAACGCGGAGAATCTCTAGTGGGGAACCGCTCGACCGAAACGGGTGGCTCTTCACGACTGGGCCTCACGGTGGAGCCAATCCCCGATCAGGTGCGCGAACGGCTCGCCATCGAGGGCGGCGTCAGAGTGGTCGATGCCAGTGGGGCAGCCCAGGAGAGCGGCGTGCAACCAGGTGACATCATTACGAAGCTGGACAACCAGTCGATCATGGACCCCAATGGTTTTTTTGCGATCGCAGATGGACTCGCGGCCGGACGGTCGGTGGCCGTCCTGGTCATTCGAGGCCGCTCGCCGTTGTTTCTGGCGATGCGGGTTCCAGAGTAAAAACTCGCCTGCAATCAATAGATAAGCTACACTCGCGCGCTTTTTTTGCTTGGAGAAGAACCGGATAACCGGGTAACCGGCTACACGGGCTATCGAGTATTTGTGCCTGAAACCAACAGAATCCGAAATTTCTCCATCATCGCCCACATAGACCATGGAAAGTCGACGCTGGCCGATCGACTGATCCAGCTATGCGGTGGACTGGCTGAGCGCGAGATGGAGGCTCAGGTGCTCGATACAATGGATCTGGAGCGTGAACGCGGCATCACCATCAAAGCCCAGAGCGTTATGCTGGAGTATCAGACCGCCACCGGCGAAAGCTATCAGCTGAACTTCATCGATACTCCCGGACACGTGGATTTCAGCTATGAAGTTTCGCGCTCGCTGGCGGCTTGCGAGGGAGCGTTGCTGGTCGTCGACGCAGCCCAGGGTGTCGAAGCTCAATCCGTTGCCAACTGCTACACGGCCATCGATCAGGGTCTCGAGGTATTGCCGGTGCTCAACAAGATCGATTTACCCCAGGCGGAGCCTGAACGCGCCGCGCAGGAAATTGAAGATATTATCGGGTTGGACACCAGTGATGTCATCAGCATCAGTGCTAAAACGGGCCAAGGTGTACCTGAGTTGCTGGAACGAATCGTCAGGGATATTCCTCCTCCCGCAGGAGACCGTGAGGCTGCGCCTAAAGCATTGATTATCGATTCGTGGTTTGACAACTATCTAGGCATCGTGTCCCTGGTTCGAGTTGTAGAAGGCACTTTTAAAAAGGGCGACAAGGTGATCATCAAATCGCTGGGTAAGTCGCACGTGGTCGATGAGTTGGGTTGTTTTACCCCGAAGCGTACGGAAAAAGCTGTTCTTGAAGCGGGAGAAGTCGGTTATCTGGTCGCAGGGATCAAGGAAATTCGTGGTGCGCCGGTGGGCGATACCATAGTGCTCGCCAAGCATTCAGACATCGAAGCGTTGCCTGGCTTTGCCCGTCCGAAACCGCAGGTGTATGCTGGTTTGTTTCCCGTTAATTCGGAAGACTTCGAGGCTTTTCGAGAGGCGCTCCAGAAGTTGAGACTGAATGATGCATCGTTGTTTTACGAGCCTGAGTCGTCCGATGCCCTTGGTTTCGGATTTCGCTGCGGATTTCTCGGTATGCTGCACATGGAGATCATTCAGGAACGCCTCGAACGGGAATACGACCTCGATCTGATCACGTCTGCGCCGACGGTCGTCTATGAAGTGCTGAATGTAGATGACAGTGTGGTTCAGGTGGATAACCCGTCACGGCTGCCAGCCCACTATCAGGAGATGCGCGAGCCCATCGCGGAGGTACACATACTGGTTCCGCAGGAATACGTGGGGAATGTGATCAGCCTTTCGGTCGAACGCCGCGGGGTGCAGAAGAATATGCAGTACTCGTCTGGTCAGGTCGCCATGAGCTGGGAATTACCGTTGAACGAAGTCGTGATGGACTTCTTTGACCGGTTGAAATCGATCAGCAGAGGTTTTGCCTCTCTCGACTACAGTTTTGTCCGCTTCGAAGCCTCCAATCTGGTGAAACTGGAGATTCTCATCAACGGTGAGCGGGTCGATGCGCTGGCAATGATCGTTCACCGCGATCAGGCTCAGTCACGAGGCCGAGCGTTGGCGGAAAAGATGAAAGAACTCATTCCACGACAGATGTTCGACGTTGCCATTCAGGCCGCCATCGGCGGTCAGATTATTGCGAGACAGACTGTGAAGGCGTTGCGGAAAAATGTGACGGCAAAATGTTACGGTGGCGATGTCACCCGAAAAAAGAAGCTGTTGGAAAAGCAGAAAGCCGGGAAGAAGCGCATGAAGCAGATTGGCAAGGTAGAGATACCTCAGGAAGCGTTTCTTGCTGCTCTGAAGGTCGAACGCTAGAGGATAGGGTTGTGGATATCGACATGCCATTCGTATTGAGCTGGGCCGTACTGGTTTCGGGGGCAATCTGGTTGTTTGACGCGTTGATTCTGAAACCCCAGCGTGTGGCTGCGGCGACCACCCTGACCAGCGCCGGTACCCGGGAAATTGATGCTGAGCGTGTGGCGCAGGAACCGATAATCGTCGAGTATGCCCGTTCATTTTTCCCGATCCTGTTGCTGGTCCTGGTATTGCGCAGTTTTCTTGCTGAGCCGTATCAAATACCCTCCGAATCCATGGTGCCGACGCTGGAAGTCGGCGATTTCGTGCTGGTGAACAAGTTTGCCTACGGTATTCGACTGCCAGTCATCGGTACGAAAATCATCGACGTAGGCGAGCCGCAACGCGGTGATGTCATGGTTTTCATCCCGCCGCACGATCCGCGTTACTTCATCAAGCGGGTCATCGGAATACCTGGAGATGTAATCCGATGGGAGAACAAGGCCCTGTTCATCAACGGAAAGAGGGCAGGATACGAATTTGTCAGCCAATTTGAGGAGCGCACCCCATTTGGATTCATCCCGATCCGGGAATATACGGAAAAGTTTGCAGAAGGACCTCATCAGATTTATCGCTATGCGATCAACGAACAACCTCGAGAGTGGGTGGTTCCAGAAGATGGATACTTCATGATGGGCGACAACCGAGGTAAGAGCGAAGACAGTCGAGTCTGGGGATTTGCCCGGGAAAGTAATATTGTCGGTAAGGCTGTTGCAATCTGGGTTCACAAGGCCCCGGGATTCAACTGGCCCAGCTTCTCCCGAAACCGTTGGTTTGACTGAAAGTCGGAGGACGTGATGGTGCGAATGAAATCGGATCAGCGGGGCGCATCCGCCTTCGGTATGTTGTTGGGCGTGGCGGGACTGGCCGCGGTGGTTACGTTGTTGTTGAGGCTCGGGCCCCACTACGTCGAATGGCAGACCATGAAAAGTATCTTCGGCGACATGCCTGCCGCTCAGGTCCATAGCATATCCAAAGAAGAAATCAGGGAATCGCTGAGGAAACGCTTTCGCGTCAACAGCCTGCGCGACTTCGACCTGCGGGAAATTCTGACCATTGATCGTGCCAAGCAGGGGACGACACTCACGATAATGTACGAACGTCGTGAACCCATCGTTGCGAATGTAGATGTCGTTCTGACGTTCAGTGAGCAGTACCAGTACCAATAGCTCATCGGAGCAAATCAGACTCGAGTCCAGACTCGGGTATAGTTTCCGCGACAAAGAACTGCTGGAACAAGCCCTCACGCATAAGAGTCACTCTCGCAGGCACAATGAAAGGCTCGAGTATCTGGGTGATGCGGTGCTCGGTTTCGTTATCGCTGAAGCTCTCTATGCCAGCCATCCGGCTTTTGCGGAAGATGCGTTGACCATGATTCGTGCGGACCTGGTTCGTCGGGAAACGCTGGGAGAGGTGGCGGTGGGGCTGAAGCTGGGTGATTTTTTGCGTCTCGGTCCTGGAGAACGCAAGAGTGGTGGAAAACAGAGGGTATCAATTCTGGCGGATACCGTAGAGGCGATCATCGGTGCAGTGAGTCAAGATGGCGGCATTGAGGCTGGGCGGGAGCTGGTGTTGCGACTCTATAAAGATGCGCTGGCAAGCGTTGCTGATCTCAAAATTGAGGCTGTGAAGGATCCGAAAACCAAACTTCAGGAAATCCTCCAGGCTGAATCCCTGCCTCTGCCGGTCTACGATGTTGTCGCCACTGCCGGTGTTGATCACAAGCGCGAATTTACGGTGGCATGTCGCGTCGAATCTCGTCAGCTCGAAACAACCGGTCAGGGCTCCAATCGACGTGGAGCGGAGAAGATGGCGGCACAGAGAATGATCGATCGGATGAATGCCAGTGACTGATACCGCTACCGAAGTGCCACGCTGTGGTTATGTTGCACTGGTCGGGCGGCCCAATGTCGGCAAGTCCACGTTGCTGAACTATCTGTTGCGGCAGAAACTGGCGATCACTTCCCGGAAACCCCAGACCACCCGGCACATCATGCTGGGTGTGGATACCCAGGGCCCTCGTCAGGCGATCTACGTCGATACGCCAGGTATACACGATCATGCCGACCGGGAGATGAATCGCTATATGGTGAGATCGGCGACTTCCGTGTTGCGCGATGTGAACCTGATTGTCATGGTTCTGGAACGCGATGCGTGGACGGATGAAGATGAACTGGTGCTTTCCCATGTTCGCCGATCCCAGAAACCGAGCCTGGTGGCAATCAACAAAGTCGATCAGCTGAAAAGAAAAGAAGCACTTCTGCCGGTAATGGATCGGCTCGGCAAATTGGACGTTTTCGATGCGATCATACCGATATCCGCATTGAAGCGGATCGGTCTCGATGGGCTGCAGAAAGAAGTATTCGCTCGCTTGCCGGAGCACCCACACCTTTTTCCTCCCGGCCAGGTCACCGATCAAAGCGAAAAATTCATCGTCTCGGAAATCATCCGGGAGAAGCTGATGCGTCGGTATGGAGACGAGATACCACACCGCACCGCGGTGGTGATTGAATCCTACCAGGTCCTCAATGATGTGGTGGACATCGCTGCCGACATCTATGTGGAACGACATGGCCAGAAGCGCATCATCATCGGTAAGGCTGGTGAGAAACTCAAATTGATTGGTCAGGAAGCTCGCAAGGACATCGAATCGCTGCTCGACTCCAAGGTGATGTTACGGTTGTGGGTAAAGGTGAAACCGGATTGGACCAATTCTCCGGCAGCTTTGAAGCGGATGGGATATGACTAGAGTGGCGGACGAGCCCTGTATCGTTCTGCATACCCGACCCTATCGCGAGAGCAGCCTCATTGTCTCACTCCTGAGTCTGCGTCATGGCCGGGTAGACCTGGTGGCCAGAGGGGTAAGAGGGAGTCGCCGTGGAAGGGCGTTGCAGCCATTCGTGTTGCTCAGGGCCGGTTGGTCGGGGCGTTCGTCGTTAGGCACGCTCACGGTCTTCGAGACCGAGACGCAACACTGGTTCAAAGGAAATGTGCTGGCATCTGCTTTCTATCTGGCGGAGCTTACCGTCCGGCTCGTTGGCGAGCGGGAGCCTCAGCCGCGACTGTTCGCTGGTCTGAAGTGGTCATTGGAAAACATTGAGTTTGATCTGGAACTGGTGCTCAGGAGCTTTGAAAAGCTTCTGCTCGAAGAGCTTGGCTATGGACTCGACTTCAGCCTGGATACCGACGGGAAACCACTCGATGACCAGATGCTTTATCGGCTGACCCTCGATCGCGGGTTCAGTCGGGGAGGCGGGGATTTTTCGGGCCGATTGTTGAAACGGATTGGACAGGAAGATTTTTCCGAGCGTTCGGTCCGCCAGCTGGCAAAAAGAGTGTTGCGGGAGGCTCTGTCTCATCATCTTGGTCCCAAGCCACTGGTGAGCAGACGGTTGCTGGTAAATAGGGCATGAGATCCAAGCCTCCGAAACTCATCGATGTCAGCATCGAGTCCATCGGCAGTGATGGTATCGGCGTCGCTAAGGTCGAGAATCGTACGGTGCGCGTCAAAAACGCGCTACCGGGAGAGTCTGTCAGTGCTCGCGTACTGAGAAGCCGGAAAGGTGAATGGCTGTCAGAAGCCCTCGAAGTTTCACGACCCGCCAGACTGCGGGTCGACCCTCCCTGCAGCTACTACCCGCGTTGTGGGGGCTGTGCGATGCAGCACCTGGCGTATGATTCGCAGATCGAACTGAAGCAACAACGGCTGCTGGATGAGCTGAGCGCCGTTGGTGTACAGCCTCTTGTGGTCGATCCGGCGACGCTGGGACCGCGCTTGAACTACCGGACCAAGGCCAGATTCGGGGTGCGGTTGGTCGATGGCCAGGTGCTGGTGGGTTTTCGTGAGAGCTTCAGCAGTCGGGTCAGCCGCATGGACGGCTGCCTGACGCTGGTTGCGCCCGTGGCCAGGTTACTGGCACCGCTGCAGCGATTGATTGCTGCTCTGTCCTGCCCCGACAGGATCCCCCAGGTGGAGGTGGCCGCCGGTGATGGATCCTCGGCTCTCATATTCCGACACCTGGAGGCGTTTACCGAGCCGGATCAACAGTTGATTGAGGAATTTGCCCACACACACCAGGTTAAGTGTTTTGGACAGAGCGGTAGCGTTGCCACGGTGCGGCCGTTGTCCGCCAGTGCCCGAATGCCTTATCTCGGCTACGGAAATCCGGACTATGGGCTTCATTTCCAGTTTTTCCCCACTGACTTTACCCAGGTGAACCTGGCGATGAACAGAATGCTGGTCAACGCGGCTGTCAACGCGTTCAAGGCTGGACCCGGTGAGCGAGTGCTAGATCTGTTCTGCGGGATCGGTAATTTTTCTCTTGCTCTTGCTGCGTCGGGTTTGCAGGTGGAAGGTCTGGAATCTGTCGCGTCGGCTATCGATCGGGCTCGCGAAAATGCGCTGCGCAATCGGCTCGATGGGTGGTGTGAGTTCGCCGTGCGAGATCTGTATGATCCGGCCTGCCAGGATCTGGGAAGGGCGCCCTATATTCTGATGGATCCGCCGCGGTCCGGTGCCGGTCCCAATTTGCAGCGGTGGGTGCAACTCGGTGCAACAGAACGCGTCGTCTATGTGAGTTGCTCTCCCACATCGTTCGCTGCCGATGCAAGTGTTCTGGTCCGGGAAGGATTTGAGCTCGAGCGGGTGGGGCTGTTCGACATGTTCCCTCACACCGCGCACGTAGAGACTTTGGGAGTATTTGCAAGGCGATGGTGAAAGCCAGTGACATCATTCCGCGTTTGGATTCCGGTGAGGTAGATGCATCGTATTGGTGCGACAGTCTGCGCACGGGCGTCGACCGGGATACTGAAATCGCGATGGGCGCGTTAGATCTGATCAAGGGCCTGCCGAACCGTAACCAGGAATTTCTGGAGAAGGGGATCGAGCTCGCAAATCTGGTACTGACGCTGAATATGGATATGCCGTCCGTAGCCGCGGCACTGCTGTATCGACCGGTCAGAACCGCTTCGCTGAGCCTGTCGGAAATTGAAGCGAAACTCGGAGCTGAGGTGGTCGGTCTGGTTGGAGCGGTGGTGAGAACGGCGGACACCAGCCTGCTGGAGATGTCCAACACCAAAATGCAGACCAGTGAATCCCGGGATCAGGTCGAGAATATCAAGCGCATGCTGGTGTCCATGATTGATGATGCCAGAGTTGCGATACTGAAGCTTGCAGAACGTGTCGTGGCGTTACGCGCTGCCAAAAACAGCACCGCCGAACGGCGAGCGCGGATTGCGCAGGAGGCACATCAGGTATTTGCGCCGCTGGCGAATCGTCTGGGTGTCTGGCAACTGAAGTGGGAACTGGAAGATCTGGCACTGCGCTATCTGGCTGGTGATGTCTACAAGACCATCGCCGGACAACTCGATGGCAGGCGCATCGAACGAGAAGCGGAAATCGAATCGATCGTATCCTCTATGGAAGCCCGATTAGCCGAAAAGAACATAGAGGCCACCATATCCGGACGCGCCAAGCATATATTCTCGATATGGCGAAAGATGCGATCCAAAAACGTCCGCCTGGATGAGGTCTATGACGTGCGCGCCATTCGAGTTCTGGTGCCAGACATCGCGCAGTGCTATGCCGCCCTGGGCGTCATTCACACCGAGTGGCAACACCTTCCGAGCGAGTTTGACGATTATATCGCCCTGCCGAAGGAAAACGGTTATCGCTCCATTCATACGGCTGTCAGTTGGAACGATGGCAAGACGCTGGAAGTTCAGATCCGAACACCGGAGATGCACGAAGAATCAGAACTCGGTGTGTGCGCTCACTGGTCCTACAAGGAAGGCGTCAGTGAAGACACGGGCTACGCAAAAAAAATGGATTGGATGCGTCAGGTCGTAGATTGGCACGAAGAAACCGCGCTGCGGATCCGTCATGAGCAAATTGGTGTCGAACTGAGCAACCGGGTTCGTGAGGAGCGGATTTTCGTCTATACCCCCAAGGGTCATGTGCTGGATTTGACCACGGGAGCTACTGCGCTCGATTTTGCTTATCGAGTGCACACGGAAGTCGGCCATCGCTGTCGTGGGGCTAAGGTGGATGGCCGGCTGGTGGCGATGAATACGCCGCTGACCAGTGGCCAGCGAGTAGAAGTTCTTACCACGGGGGACGAGCAACCCTTGCGTCAATGGCTGCATCAACACCTCGGCTACATCCGTACCTCGCGGGCGAGAGAGAAGATCAGTGACTGGTTCAGGAACAGATCTGTTGAGACGAATCAGCAGGACGGTCAGTTGCTGCTCGAGAAGGCACTCGATCGGCTTGCCGTGTTCCCCCTGGCGGAAAATACCTTGAGTGACGCCGCAGAGCGTCTCGGCTTCCCATCCCCGGCCGGATGTTATGCTGCCCTTGCAGTGGGTGACTGCCAGATCCTCGATCTGCTCAGAGAAATCCTCGATCCGGATGCGGTCGAGCGTGCCGATCGGAAGGCTCCTGAACAAATGAGTTTGCTCGATGACTCCGCATCCGCGCCATTGCCCGTCGAGAGTTACATCATTGAGTTGCTGGCCGATGACAGACCGGGACTGCTTATGGACATTACCACCTATCTCCGCCGCAACGACATCATGCTGGTTTCCAATCGAGGGCGTGTCATACATGGAACAACCATGGCTGCAATCGACCTTGAAGTAAGGCTTGGCGGTGTTGTCGAACTCATGCGCCTGATGGATGGGCTCGAACAGATTCCGTCGGTGCTGGAAACACATCGAGAGACCGCGCGCGAAGTGGCCACGGAGCGTTGAAACGACACCTGCGGCATGTCCCGGACCGGTGCATGCAGACCCGATTCAACAACAGATGGGAGTTCAAGGTTGAAAATTATTCTTCTGGGGCCACCGGGTGCCGGTAAAGGGACTCAGGCTCAATTTATCTGCCAGACATTCGAAATACCGCAGATTTCGACAGGTGACATGCTGCGGGCGGCCGTAAGCGCAGAATCGGATCTCGGCAAACGAGTAAAAACCGTAATGGATTCGGGTGCGCTGGTATCCGACGAAATCATTATCGATCTCGTGAGAGAACGAATTACCCACGATGACTGCGACAACGGCTTCCTCTTCGACGGTTTTCCAAGAACGCTCGTTCAGGCGGAGGCTCTTGTGGCAGCGCAGGTAGAGGTCGAAGTGGTTCTCGAAATTACCGTGCCGGATGAAGAAATCATCAAGCGCATGAGTGGCAGACGTGTGCATCCTGCATCCGGCAGAACGTACCACGTTGAATACAATCCTCCGAAAGTGTCTGATGTTGACGATGAAACAGGAGAACCGCTACTACAGCGTCAAGACGACAAAGAAATGACGGTGCGTGAACGGCTATCAGTCTATCGAGAACAGACAAAGCCGTTGATCGGTTACTACAGTGATAAGGCAGAAAGTGACAAACTGCGCTACGTAACTGTGAACGGCCTCGGAAAAGTGGAAAATATACAAGAAGAAATTCTTTCGGCGTTGCGAAACTAGTAGTGTTTTTTTTTTCTCATTTGCATATCATTCGCTACGATTTTCGTAGTTGCGCTGTTGTAGTTCTGCAATAGGTTCAACGAAGTCGTGGAACCCGGCGTAAGGGCGACGGTAGAGCAACCGATAATCAATCTGATGAATGGCAGGTTGTAGCGTTTTCGCAGCTGATCATCGGAACAAGTAACTCAACTCAGCCGAGGAGATTCTTGATGCCGAGAGCTAAAAGCGCAGCGAAGAGAAAAAAAGCTGCTGTACGAAAAGCACCCGCCAAGAAGAAAGCACCTGCAAAGCGAAAGAAGGCTGCAGCCAGGAAACGGCCAGCAGCGAAGAAAAGGGCTGCAGCAAAACGTAAACCAGCTGCAAAAAGAAAAGCCGCCAAGAAAAAGACAGTAGCTCGCAAGAAGACTGCTGCGAAGCGTAAGGTCGCCAAGAAGAAGGTCGCCAAAAAGAAGGTCGCCAAAAAGAAGGTCGCCAAAAGAAAGACCACTAAGAAAAAAGTAGCCGGGAAAAAGACCGCTGCCAGAAAGAAAACTGTAGCTCGCAAAAAGAAAGCTACAGCGAAGAAGCGGCCTGCAGCCAAGAAAAAGGCTAAGAGGAAGGCTCCTGCCAGAAAGAAGGTGGCTGCCAAGCGTAAGGTCAAGAAAGGGACCGTAGCGCGACGGCGTCCTGCTAAGAGGCGTTAAACGTCACTTAGTTGAGGAATCGAAGGATCTGATCGGCGGTTTTCCGTCGATTAGATCCTGATCCCCTCAAGCAGGGTGCTTAAGTTCAAAAAAGCGCATACGTTGCGCAGGGTGTGGTATTCACTTCACTCTACCGATCTACCCCAGGAAGTCAGACCTGCGCCGACCGTCTACTCTGTCGATCTATCATTGGCGTCCGTGAATCAGAACGCCATCCCGCTGAACGGTAGAATCTCCACCTCTTCGCCTTGATTCAGATCGCCTGTATTTTTTGGTATGCGAATCAGGCAGTCGGCGTTGTTGAACGTAGCGAGCCGATTGGAACTCTGGTCTCCGGAAACCGTTACCCAGTTTGTACCGTCCCTGGGGATGATAAATCCCCGTTGATATTCCTCTCTTCCGGGATTGTGACTGATCGAAGTCGACAGCCGCGCCATATGGCTCTGTGGTGGTTCTGGGTTCACACCGGCCAGGCGCAGCATCAACGGACGGGCGATCAACAGGTAAGTCACGATAGTAGAAACCGGATTGCCGGGCAGCCCGACGAATAGCGTGTGGTCGATATTTCCGAATGCCAGCGGTTTGCCGGGTTTCAGGTTCAGTTTCCAGAGTTCGATCGTGCCGATTTCCTCAACTACCTCCCGAACGTAGTCTGCATCGCCAACCGAAACACCACCCGATGTCAGCAGAAGGTCGTTCTCATGCGCGGCTTTTTTCAACGCGCTGCGGATTGCGTCAAGATCGTCCGGGAGAATGCCGAGGTCGCTGATATGAACCGGAAGCTGTTCGAGCAAGGTAAGCAGCGCAAATCGATTTGCATCGAAGATCTGACCGCCAACGAGTGTTCCGCCAGGTTCGACCAACTCGTCGCCGGTTGAAAAGACGGCTATTCGGGGTTTTCTGGTAACGGACAATCGATTGATTCCACAGGCGGCCAGCCAGCCAACATCGAACGGATTCAATCGTTTGCCCCGAGGAGCGATGAGTTCGTCTCGCTGAATATCGTGTGCTCGGCTGCGGATGTACTGTCCGCGCTGTATTGAACCGTGCACGAGAATCTGGTCACCATGCCGCTCGCAGTCTTCCTGCATGACGACTGTGTCTGCAGATGACGGTACTTCCGCACCTGTGGTGATGCGAATACATTGTTCGGGTCCTAATCCACCGCTGAAGGGATGTCCGGCGAGACTCTGGCCCACCAGCGTCATTGAGTAAGGCGGTGGACCGTGAATGCCGTTGCTCGCAAACGCATAGCCGTCCATTGCCGAGCTGTCGAACGGCGGAAGATCCAAAGGTGCGGTTATGGTCTCGCTCAGAACGCGTCCGACGGCGTCGTTCAGACCGACGTTTTCTTGACCCTCTACGGTCTCGGCTCGACCGATAATTTGCGCGAGCGCTTTCGACAGATCTACGGCTTGGATAACATACCTCGATGAACAATCTATTGGCGATCGAGACTTCGGGAGCACTCTGCTCGGTTTGTCTGCGTCTTGATGGTAACCGGTTCTCGGCCACGGAGCATGTGGAAAAGCGTCACAATGAGCTGTTGTTACCGATGCTTTCGGACGTTTGCCGGCAGGCTGGGATCAGCCAGAATCAACTGACAGACTGCCTTCAGACTGTCGCTTTCGGTTGTGGCCCTGGTTCTTTCACCGGGGTCAGAATTGCTGCCGCCGCCGCTCAAGCCATTGCCCTGGCGAGTTCGGCAAGAATTGTCCGGGTGTCTTCTTCGCTGGCTCTGGCACTGCGGGCTCTGGCCACCGCTACGGACGCTGAGGGCGTCATCACGTTGATCCGCTCGCGGCGGGAGTTGTTCTATCTCGCGACCTATGTGAGCGATTGTGGACGGCTTGACGTTGTCAGTGACAACCACCTGTGGGGTGAATGGCCAGGGGCTTCCTGGTACGAGGCGGTTGATGGCTGGGTTGCCGCGGGCGAAACGCCTCAATGGTGGCAAGGGCATGCTGTGAATCCGGTGATCAGAGCCGAGGCTGAGCAGATTCTCGAGCTTGCCGACCAATCGATCGCCTCCGGGGAGGAAGTGGATGCGGCGGAGGGTCTGCCGGACTATCTGGAGGGTGATTCACCCTGGCGCCGGAGCCATTGATGGATCTTCTGTGCGAGCTGGCAGAACGCGATAACGTCGGGTATTTGCGCATGGAGCGTTGGCGCGCGCACTTCCGGTTGGTCGAGTCCGTTCCAGAACGGGAGAGCGAATTCTACCTGCGCTTTCGGGATGGCAGACTGTCGCTCTGTAAGGGTGGGGACGAGAGGGGTGTCGAGGTTCGTGTACAGGACGTTGAGCGACGAACTCGAGGTGACTTCCTTCTCGGGCGCGCCTGTGGTGGCCGCCGTGGTTCAGTACCTTCGATCCTTGACGCCACAGCGGGACTCGGCCTCGATGGCGTGGCCCTGGCCATGGCAGGGTATCGGATGACGTTGATGGAGCGGGAACCAGTCCTCTGGGTGCTGCTCGACAACCTGCTGCAGCGAGTCGGTCTGAATGGTGTGACATTGCACCTGGGCGAAACCGAAACGATGCTGGACTCTTCGAATCCGCCGTCATGGGATGTGATTTACCTTGATCCCATGTTCCCGGACCGCAACAAGACTGCGTTACCTGCCAAGCGAATGCAGTATCTGGCGGCGGTACTTGGAGATAGCCGACCATTCGACGATCGCTTGATAGACAAGGCACGAACAAAAGCCAGATCACGCGTGGTGCTGAAACGAAGATTGAAGGATCCGATGATCGGCAGACCGGACTGGCAGATCCGAGGTCGATCGGTGCGTTTTGACGTCTACCGGGCGGGTGGCTGACTCGCTTTAACCTTCCCGCAATATCGCATAACGAAACTCGGGATTTATCACGGCCTTGGCGGCTTTCAGGACATCGTCGAGAAGGGTGGTGTAGCTGAGCATACCGTCCTCAGACTCGCCGACCACACCATCAGCCATGAGCCTGTCGATGAACAGATTGAATAGCCGCGCGTCGAAAAATTCCGGTGCGTTGATGCCATAGATACGGCTCATTTTGTGGGCGACCACGCGACTTTCCTCCTGCAGCGACTCTCTCGTACGCTCACAGGTGCCCGGTGATGCCAGCAAGCCGATGACAATGTAGAGCCTTTCGAGAGTGGGCGAGATGATACTGGCGAGCAGGGACAGTTGGTGGTGATTCGGGTGACCGGCGGGAGGTGCGCAATAACCACCAGAGGGATGTAACTCGAGAAGTTCCAGGGCAACCAGATGAGTCAGCCATCGATCTGTGGCCGATCGATCCTCTCTCAGGTTCAGCTCTGCGGCAATGTAGGGAAATACCGTGGAAACCATGGTTTCCAGGGCCAGCTTGTGCAATGGCCTTCTACGTTGATGTATCAGACAGGCGATCAGCGCAGGCAACGCCAGTGTGTGGACCACGTTATTTCGATACCAGGTCATAAGCACTGCGTTGAAAGAATCGTGACAGAGAATGTCGCCGAACTCCTGTTGTTCTCGACTCAACATACTGAGCCGTTCTACGTATTCGACCACGGCCTGGCCGTCCATGTCGGTAATCGTGTAGTCGTGGTGGCGTTGGTCCGCCCGGAGCAACTTAAGGCAACAGTTGATCTGATCGATCAACTGTGTTTCGTCAATCGCGAATCGCGGTGTGCTGAGGGTGACCAGTGCGACCAGATTGATCGGGTTGACCGAGGCGCTCTCATTGATGCGCCAGAGTATTTCATGACTGAGTTCAAGGGGTGCGTTGACCGGCTCTACCTCGTTGAGCCAGTCCTGCAGGATCAGAGGCTGACCAAAATTCACATCGACCTTGCCGAAGTTCTGGCGAATCAGTTTCAGGCTTCGAAAGACATCGCCGATCGATTCACCGCGTTTCTCGCTACCTCTGAGCTCATCCAGATAGCTGCCGGCTTCGATGATTTTTTCATAGCCGAAGTAGACGGGCACCAGAGCCAGTGGTCGTAGTATGCCTCGCTCATGGCATTCGAGAGTCATCTTCAATAAGCCGATGCGGGGTGGCAGCAACCGGCCGGTCCTCGAACGACCACCTTCGGGGAAAAATTCCACGCTGTGGCCCCGCCGATAGACCTGATAAAGGTATTCCGAGAATACCGCGGAGTAGATCGGGTCCTCACGAAACTGTCGACGCATGAAAAAGGCACCGCCGCGCCGCAGCAGG
>QIDL01000512.1 GCA_003228415.1 Gammaproteobacteria bacterium
CTCTCGACTGCTGGGCAGGCCGAGCGAAGCGATGCGCTGCGTTGGCGTTACTGGCACGAACGGCAAAACATCGATCGCCTGCTTCATCGCGGATCTCGCCACCCGGCTCGGTGAGCCTGGCGGCTACATGGGCACGATCGGCTGGGGTGTCATCGATCGGGGAAACTGGGGCGACCTTGTTCCGAGTGAGCTGACGACAGAAAGTGCCATCATCGTACAGAAACGTCTCGCTGGGCTTTTGCAGCAGGGCGCCCGCTGGGTCGTAATGGAAGCCAGTTCGCATGCGTTGGATCAACATCGCCTCGAGGGTGTGGCGCTCGACTACGCTGTGTTTTCCAACTTGTCACGAGATCATCTGGACTATCACCAGGACTTCGAAGAGTACGGCGAGGCAAAAGCACGGCTCTTTACTCGAGCCGGGTTGAAGGCGGCGGTGATCAATGTCGACGATGAGTTTGGCCGACAACTGTCAGAACGATTGAGCTCTGCGGTAGAAGTGGTCACCTATGGCTCCTGCGCGGTTGATGATGCGGAAGTCGACGTGGTCGCCGATGTGAGTTGGACAGACCTGCGCTTTCACGCCAAAGGGGTCGAAGGCATGTGGCAGACCCGGTGGGGTGAGCGGTCCTTCCACCTGCCATTGCTGGGAGCTTTTTCGGTGGCCAACGTTGCCGCGGCGGTAGGCGTGCTATGCCACGCGGGATTCACGCTGACAGACGTGGTGGAGGCGGCGAGAAGACTTCCCGCGGTTCCCGGACGCATGGAATTTTTCACCGGCGAACCTGCCCTGGTGGTGGACTATGCACACACTCCGGATGCGTTGGAAAAGATGTTGAAGGCGCTGCGTCCCCACGTGTCTGGAAAGTTGGTTTGCGTATGCGGCTGCGGCGGTGATCGGGACCGTGGCAAACGACCGTTGATGGCTCAGGCAGCGGCTCGATATGCGGACCTGACGTGGTTTACCAGCGATAATCCGCGCAGCGAGGATCCCCGGAGCATCATCGATGACATGACTTCCGGGTTGGAGGCTGGCGAGTCGATCAGCATCTGCGTCGATCGACGTATGGCGATCGAGCAGGCGGTTTCGGATGCTTCGGTTGGCGACCTGGTGGTCATAGCCGGCAAGGGTCATGAAGAATATCAGGAGGTCGCCGGCCAACGTCTGCCGTTCAGCGATCGCCTGATCGCTGCAGAGCTCGCCGGACACGGCTCGGCTGTCTCGGGACTGGATCCAGAAAAACAACAGGGAGGGAGCTGACCGATGCTGCTGTGGCTGACCGATTTTCTCTCTCAGTACATCTCCGGATTCTCGGTATTCCAATACCTGACTTTTCGCACCATGGTCAGCGTGGTTACGGCGCTGGTCATGTCGCTGGTTATCGGTCCGCTGGTGATCGCCAGGCTCAGTCACCACCAGATTGGCCAGACCGTTCGGGAAGACGGACCTGAAAGTCACTTCAGCAAGGCCGGGACGCCGACCATGGGTGGGGCGCTGATCCTGATCGTGATTCTGGTCACGACGCTGGCGTGGGGAGATTTGAGCAATCGATACGTCTGGATCGTGCTGCTGGTGACGCTGGCGTTCGGCGTGATCGGCTGGGTGGACGACTATCTCAAGATCTCCCGCAAGAACAGTCAAGGACTCGCCGCTCGCTGGAAGTATCTATGGCAGTCGATTGCCGGATTGGCGGCAGCGGTATTTCTATACGACACCGCGCAGCTCCCTGCGGAAACAGCCCTCATCGTGCCTTTTTTCAAAGACGTGGCGATCCCGCTGGGCATCTGGTTCATCGTGCTGGCCTACATCGTGATTGTCGGGACCAGTAATGCGGTCAATCTTACCGACGGCCTGGATGGGCTGGCCATCCTGCCTACGGTGATGGTTGGGGCCGCGCTTGGTTTGATCGCCTATCTCGTTGGCCACGTGGAGTTCGCCGGTTATCTGCAGATTCCCTATATCCCCGAAGTCGGCGAACTGGCCGTGTTCTGTGGAGCGCTGATTGGCGCTGGACTTGGCTTTCTCTGGTTCAACACCTATCCCGCTCAGGTATTCATGGGTGATGTGGGCGCTCTGGCGCTCGGTGCGGCGCTCGGTGTGGTGGCCGTCATCGTGCGCCATGAAATCGTGCTGTTCATCATGGGTGGGTTGTTCGTTGTGGAGACGGTGTCGGTAATTCTCCAGGTGGCGTCGTTCCGCCTGCGGGGAAAGAGAATCTTTCGAATGGCGCCCATCCATCACCACTTCGAGCTCAAGGGTTGGCCCGAACCGAGGGTGATCGTGCGTTTCTGGATCATCACGCTGGTGCTTGTGCTCATCGGCCTGTCCACGTTGAAACTGAGGTGAGCGTGACACGACAGAAAACGGCCATCGTTGGCTTGGGGATCACAGGATCCTCATGTGTCCGTTACCTTCACGACAGCGATGAAGTGACGGTTCTGGATACCCGGGCACAACCACCGGGGCTCGCCGGACTGCGCGAGCGCTATCCACGGGTGACGATACACACCGCTGTGAACAACTTTGATTTCAGCACCTTTGACCGGGTTCTGGTGAGTCCTGGAGTTGCCCTGGACAGCGATCTGTTGCAGGGGATTCCGAGCGATGTGCCTCTCGTCAGCGATATTGATCTTTTCTGCGAGGCCGCCGCTGCCCCGATCATTGCGATTACCGGCACAAATGGTAAAAGCACGGTGACCTCTCTGGTAGGTCACCTGTTGGAAAGCGCCGGTCATCGGGCGGTGGTCGGCGGCAACCTGGGAGAAGCTGCGCTCGATCTGTTGGATGAGGCGACCGGGATCTACGTGCTGGAACTGTCGAGTTTTCAACTCGAGAGGCTGGCGCCTCACGCATTCAAAGTGGCAACGATTCTCAATGTCAGTGACGACCATCTCGATCGACACGGTGACATGACGACCTATGTCGAGGCCAAGCAGCGGATCTATCGGAACTGTGAATGGGCTGTGGCGTGCAGGGGCGATTCTGCTACCTATCCGGCCTGTCTGGCCGGAGAACCCGAGGTTGTGACGTTCGGCGCAGATGAGCCAGGTCCGGGACACTGGGGCATTCGTCGGGTAGAGGGGATTCGGTGGCTGGTCAGAGGCGAGGAGCGGGTGATAGGAGCCGGCGAGCTGCCCATCGCAGGGCGTCACAACGAACTCAACGTCCTTGCGGCCATGGCACTCCTCGGCGCGCTGGATATCTCCCCGCAACAGATGGCCGCTGCGGTCCGCACTTTCGAGGGCCTCGAACACCGATGCCAGCGGGTGCGGTGCCGAGGTGGGGTCGATTATATCAACGACTCCAAGGCCACCAATGTCGGCGCAGCCCGGGCCGCTCTGTTGGGGTTCGGCGAGGAACTGGTCGGCACCGTCGCCAGGGTGGTGCTCATCGCTGGCGGTGATGGCAAGGGGGCGGATTTCTCTGTACTCGAAGATGTCGTTACCCGCTTTGTAAAGGCTCTCATCCTGATCGGCAGGGATGCTCAGTTGCTGGCTGAAGCGCTGTCGGGCTGCGCCGAGATTCATAGAGTGGAAGATATGTCGAGTGCGGTACGCCTCGCTGCCAGGCTGGCCGAGTCCGGCGATCTGGTGTTGCTGTCACCTGCCTGTTCGAGCCTCGATATGTATCAGAATTTTGCGGCTCGTGGCGACGACTTCGTCAAATCGGTGGAGGCATTGGCGGCATGACGTTGCGCATCGACTATCCCCTGGTCATGGCCTGGCTGCTGCTGCTGGCACTCGGCACCATCATGGTGACCTCTACCGGTGTGGCAAAAAATGTCGATCTTCTGCCTCGCCATGGCGTTTACCTCATGCTGGCTCTGGCTGCATTCGTCTTTGTGCTGCTGATCCCGCTGCGATGGTGGCAAGCGACTCATCGACTGGCATGGCTCGGGGCGCTGGTGCTTTGTGCGCTGGTTTTCGTTCCCGGCCTCGGTAGCGAGGTCAACGGTGCCCTGCGCTGGATTTCACTTGGAGGGTTCAAGCTACAACCTGCAGAGATCGCCAAATTTCTGCTGTTGATCTATCTGGCGGGTTATCTGACCCGTTTCTCGGGAGAGATAGCGGATAGTCCTCTGGCCCTTCTGAAACCCCTGTTGATGACGGGTCTGGTGGGCGGGCTGCTGATGTTCCAGCCGGATTTCGGGACCGCGGTGGTGCTTGGTTGCACCGCCTGTGGAATGCTGTTTATCGCGGGAGCCAGGCTGCGACACTTTTTCAGTATCGTTTTGATCGCCGGAGTCGGCCTGGTATTGCTGGCCTATCAGCAACCCTATCGGATGTCGCGTCTTGTGACCTTCACCGATCCCTGGGCGTATGCAACGGATGGAGGCTATCAGCTTACACAGGCTCTGATCGCTTTTGGCAGAGGCGAGACGTTTGGTCTGGGGCTTGGTGAGGGTATTCAGAAACTCGACTATCTGCCGGAGGCACACAACGACTTTATCTACGCGGTCATCGCCGAGGAGCTGGGATTGCTGGGAGCGCTTGGCGTCGTGCTCCTTTTCAGCTTTTTCGTGTTGCGGCTGTTGCGGCTGGCACGCCAGGCCATCGACGCAAATCGCCCTTTTGCGGGGTATCTGGTTTACGGCATCGCCTTGCTGTTCGGCATACAGTATCTGGTCAACCTGGGTGTCAATACCGGGGTACTACCTACCAAGGGTCTGACGTTGCCCTTCGTCAGCTACGGCGGTAACAGCCTCGTTGTCAGTTGTGCGCTGCTTGGGCTGGTCTGTCGCTCGGAACTGGAGGCAGATGGTGGCTGAAGTCAGTGCCTATCAGGTTCCTGAGATGGGTCGAGTGCGTCGCATCCACTTCGTTGGAATCGGCGGTGCGGGGATGTGTGGAATCGCCGAGGTGCTGCTCAATCAGGGTTATATGGTGAGTGGCTCCGACCTCAGGTTGAGCCCGGTGACAGCGCGTCTCATCGAGCTCGGGATAAAAGTGCAGGGGAAACATCAGGCTGCCAACGTCGCCGATGCTGACGTGGTTGTAGTCTCCAGCGCGGTGACCCATGAAAACCCGGAGGTCGCCGCGGCCCATGCCCAGCGCATTCCGGTAGTGCCCAGAGCAGAGATGCTCGGCGAGTTGATGCGTTACCGACATGGCATAGCAGTAGCGGGTACCCATGGGAAAACCACGACGACCAGCCTGATCACCTCGGTATTTCAAGCCGCGGGGCTGGACCCCACCTTTGTAATTGGTGGCTTGTTGAACAGCGCAGGCAGCAACGCCCGACTCGGTGTCAGCCGTTACATCATCGCTGAGGCTGATGAAAGCGATGCGTCGTTTCTACAGTTGAAACCGATGTCTGCCGTTGTCACCAATATCGACCACGATCATATGGGGACCTATGGTCATGACTTCGCAACGCTCAAGAACGCCTTCATAGAATTTGTACACCAGTTGCCATTTTACGGCTCCGCCGTGCTCTGTGCTGAAGATCCGGAGGTGCTCGGTATTCTGCCGAAACTGTCGCGGCCAATGTTGACGTACGGGTTCAACGAAGACAGCGACTATCGGGCCGAAAATGTGCGGATTGCCGACGGTCAATGGAGTTTTAACGTGCGCCGACCGCGGCAGAGCGGTCTCGAGATTGCGTTGGCGATCCCCGGCCAGCACAACGTGCTGAATGCGCTGGCGGCCATCGCCGTCGCCAGCGACGAAGGGTTGGAGGATAGCGCCATTGTCAACGGGTTGGCTGAATTCAGTGGTGTGTCCCGCCGCTTTCAGGTGAGCGATCCGGTCGATCTCAATGGTCGATCGATCACCCTGGTCGACGACTATGGCCACCATCCTACCGAGGTGGAAGCCGTGATCTCGACCGCCCGCGACATGTGGCCGGAACGGCGGATAGTCATGGCTTATCAGCCTCATCGATACTCGCGGACTCGGGATCTGTACGACGACTTTGTACGAGTGCTTTCCGGGGTCGATGCGCTGGTGTTGCTCGAGGTATATGCCGCGGGAGAGACGCCGATTGCAGGCGCCGATGGCAAGGCACTGTGTCAGGGGATTCGGCAACGGGGCGATGTGTTGCCGGTATTTGCAGCAGATACCGATGAGGCGCTGGCGATCCTTGCCGGGTTGGCGGACGAGTCGGATGTGTTGATCGTTCAGGGTGCGGGAAATGTCAATCGCATCTCACAGTTGTTGACGGAGGTACGGGATGGGTAAGGTTGTGGTGCTGTTGGCCGTAGTTGCCCTCGGATTTCTATTTCTGGTGGTCTGGGTGCAGCTGGATGCACCCGTCGAGCACGTCATGGTCAACGGCCAGCTCGATGACGCGGAGCGTGATCAAATCCGGCGCGTCGTGATCGACAATATCGACGGGGGCCTCCTGAGCGCCGACCTGAATAACCTTCAAAACCGCATCGAGGCTTTGTCCTGGCCTCGTTCGGTAGCGATCAGGCGGGCCTGGCCGGCGGGTCTGGAGCTTCATGTGGACAAACCCATGGTCATTGCCATCTGGCGCGATGCCTATCTCGGTAGTGACGGACAGATTGTTCGGTTAGCGGGGGCTCGATCGGATCTACCGACCTTTGATTGCAGCCTCTCGGAACCACGCCTGGCCATGGAAGTCTTCCATCGCTTGAGCGAGCAAAGCGGCCTGCACGGGCTCGAAATTACCCGACTCTCTGAGAACGAACTCGGCGAGTGGGTGCTGACGTTTTCGCAAGGAGTAAAGCTGAGGTTAGGTGCGCGGGATTTGACTGAACGGTTCCAGCGCTTTCTCAGCGTCTACCGACAACGGCTCGCCGAACGTTTTGTGGAAGTGGATCTGGTAGATGCGCGCTATGCCAATGGCGTCGCTGTCAGTTGGCGGACCGAAGAACCCAGTGAAGCACCGGGGATGCTCGCGGCTGCAAAACTCCCGGCTGCAAAACTCCCGGCTACAAAAAAAGGCACGGCCGGTTTAGGGGTGAGTGCGTTGGCTCAACAACAATTCTGATGAGAGTGACATATGGCTTCTGACAGCGATTGCAGGCGCATTGTTGGCCTGGACATCGGCACCAACAAGGTAGCTGCCATTGTCGGCGAACTCACGCCGGAAGGAGAGATTGAAATCATCGGCATCGGCACGCACACCTCCCGCGGCTTGAAAAAAGGCGTCGTGGTCAACATAGAGTCTACCGTTCAGTCGATTCAGCGGGCGGTAGAAGAGGCTGAGTTGATGGCGGGTTGTCAGATCGATTCCGTCTATGCAGGAATAGCGGGTAGTCACATACGCAGCATCAACTCCCACGGCATCGTTGCGATCAGAGACAGAGAGGTTTTGCCGCAGGATGTGGAGCGGGTGATCGATGCGGCACAGGCGATGGCGATCCCGGCCGATCAGAAAATTCTTCACATACTGCCGCAGGAATTCGTGATCGACGCTCGGGAAGGTGTCAAGGAACCCCTGGGTATGTCGGGCGTGCGGCTGGAGGCAAAGGTCCACCTGGTGACTTGCGCGGTCAACGCTGCTCAGAACATCGAGAAATGTATCGAGCGCTGCGGACTCGATGTCAAAGACATCATCCTCGAACAACTGGCGTCGAGCTTCTCGGTGCTGACCGACGATGAACGGGACCTGGGCGTCTGTCTGGTGGACATCGGCGGAGGTACTACCGACATCGCCGTGTTCACGGATGGTGCCATTCGACATACCGCGGTAATACCGATTGCCGGTGATCAGGTGACCAACGACATTGCCATGGCGTTGCGAACACCCACGGCAAATGCAGAAGAGATAAAAATCAAATATGCCTGTGCGTTGACACAGCTTGCACGACCCGACGAGACCATCAAGGTCCCAGGGGTTGGAGACAAGCCAGCCAAAGAGCTATCACGCCAGGCACTGGCCGAGGTGGTGGAACCACGATACGACGAGCTGTTCACGCTGATTCAAGCGGAACTGAGGCGAAGTGGTTTCGAGGATCTCGTCGCGGCCGGAATTGTGCTCACTGGGGGCGCATCGAAGATGGAAGGGGTGATCGATCTGGCGGAAGAGATCTTCCACATGCCGGTCAGTTTAGGCTCGCCGCGTGGCGTAGCGGGTTTGAAGGACATTGTCAGGAATCCTGTTTATGCAACGGGCGTTGGCTTGTTGCAATACGGGAAACTCAGAGAGGATGAACAGCCGAAGCGTGGCCGCGGTTTGCGACGGAGCGGACTATTCGCTCGAGTGCGGAAATGGTTCGGAGACAATTTCTAGTTAGGAGAACCCAAGATGTTTGAATTGGTAGACAGTGCACCCCAGAGCGCCATCATCAAGGTGGTCGGCATCGGCGGCGGTGGTGGCAACGCAGTCCAGCACATGCTCACGAAGCAGGTGGAAGGTGTAGATTTCATCGCCGCTAATACTGACTCACAGGCGTTGAAGAGTTGTGAGGCGAAGACACTGCTGCAGATCGGCAGTTCCATTACCAAGGGGTTGGGTGCGGGATCGAATCCCGACATCGGCCGGCAGGCGGCGCTCGAAGATCGGGACCGGCTCGCGGAAGTTCTGGCTGGTGCAGACATGGTCTTCATCACCGCCGGGATGGGTGGTGGTACGGGAACCGGGGCGGCGCCGGTAATCGCCAATGTTGCGAAGGAACTCAACATTCTCACCGTGGCCGTGGTCACCAAGCCCTTTAAGTTCGAGAAGCGTATGGCAACAGCCGATCGCGGCCTGCAGGAGCTCCGGGAGACGGTGGATTCGTTGATTACCATTCCCAACGAAAAACTACTGGCAGTGCTGGGTGAGCGTACCAGCATGCTCGATGCGTTCAGCGCGGCGAATGACGTGTTGCTGGGCGCGGTTCAGGGTATTGCGGATCTGATCATCAGGCCCGGCATGATCAACGTGGACTTTGCCGATGTAAGAACGGTGATGTCCGAAATGGGTATGGCCATGATGGGTACCGGTCGATCTTCCGGAGAGAACAGGGCTCGGGATGCGGCAGAGGCAGCGATTCGTTCGCCGCTTCTTGAAGACGTCGACCTTCATGGAGCTCGTGGAATTCTGGTCAATGTGACAGCCGGTCCGGATCTCAATATCGGCGAGTTCACCGATGTCGGTTCCATCATTGAAGAGTTTGCTTCTGATTCGGCAACGGTGGTGGTGGGAACGGTGATCGACCCGGACCTGGGGGAAGAGCTGAAAGTCACGGTTGTGGCAACCGGGCTTGGTGAGCTGTGCCGCCCCAATGTGATCGTGGACAACACCCTGCCCGATCTCGGCATTGACGGTCAGCCCGACTACCGGCAGCTCGACCGCCCGGCGTATGCTCGTCACAATGCGGCTTTGAAGCAGGATAATCTGGCGGAGGAACTCTCCCATGAGAATATGGACTATCTCGATATTCCGGCCTTTCTCCGGCGCCAGGCGGACTGAACTTCGTGCTCTTGCTCTGAGGAAGGTCTCAGGTTCCCTGAGGTACGTCTCAGGTTTCCTGAGGAAAGTCTCAGGAAAATGATGTCTCAACGATGCCCGTAGGTAGGGACGACACGGATACAAAATGTAACAAATTCGTGACCGGCTTCCATACATCGTCGTCGGACCGTCTGCTAACATGCCTCGCGCCGCAGGACCGCAGACCCTTGTGAGCGAGGCCGTCTCGGCCGTTTTGTTAAGCAGCCGTTAAGGTTCAAGACAGTAGAGTTGAAAACAACAAAGTCGGCCGGAAAATACGGTCGATGGCACAACAACAACTGGTGCTGACCACAAGGATTTCCATGGCCGCCGCGCTGAATCAACGAACACTGAAAAATGTCATTCGTGCGACCGGCGTAGGTCTTCACACCGGAGAGAAGGTCTACCTTACCCTCCGTCCCGCACCGGTTAATGCCGGCATCACCTTTATTCGAGTAGACCTTGACGAGCCGGTCGCCATTGCCGCGAGTGCTGAAAATGTGGGTGATACCACCATGGCGACCACGCTCACGGATGGTCGGATCAATATTTCCACCGTCGAGCATCTGATGAGTGCATTCGCGGGCCTCGGTATCGACAATGCGTACGTCGATGTCAGCGCGCCTGAACTGCCGATTATGGACGGCAGTGCCGCTCCCTTCGTGTTTCTGCTCCAATCTGCCGGGGTCGAGGAACAGGAAGCACCGAAAAAATTCCTGAGAATCAAAAAGCCGGTGAGTTACAGCCAGGGTGACATCACCGCTGAGCTTGCGCCCTATGATGGCTTCCGGATCGAGTACACCCTGCTATACGACCACCCCGTTTTTGACCACCACAAGCGCCGAGCCGCCGTGGAGTTCTCCAGCATGGCGTTTGTGAAGGAGGTGAGCAGAGCGCGGACCTTCGGTTTTCTGGCTGATTACGAGAAGCTGCGGTCCATGAACCTTGCCCTGGGTGGGAGTCTGGACAATGCGGTAGTGGTTGACGACTATCGGATACTGAATAATGAGGGTTTGCGCCAGGAGGACGAGTTCGTCAAACACAAGATCCTGGACGCCATCGGAGATCTGTATCTCCTCGGCCATAGTCTCATCGGTGCTTTTTCCGGCTACAAATCCGGTCATGGCCCGAACAATGCGCTGTTGCGGAAATTGCTCGCGCAACCGGACGCCTATGAAATAGTCACTTTCGACAATGTCGATGCGGCACCCATTTCTTTCTCGCGGCCGGTGCTGGCCGATTGACTGCCAGTTTCGGGATCGAGTTGACGAGACCTTCGATCCCCGCCCCTCCCCCCGATACCTGTCGAATAAAAGTTGAACCACGTCTCACCGCCCTGCACCAATCTGCCGGATGAGTCTCATTACCAGGGTTGATGGCGCAGGATAATGCTCCCGTTGCCGGCGTTTACGCCGGTATGGAAGGCAAGTTGCGTGTCCGCCGGACAGGAGCCTGCGAGCAAGGGCTTCAGCCTTGGGCAGAGACCCGGATCTGAAATGATCTTGCTCGGTGGAAGCTGGACAGATCCTTGAGTTTGTCGAGGAGTTCCGGGGCAAGAAAGCGCAACTTTGTGGCGCTGGAAGCGTTTCGACAGGTTACGACGATGGTTGAACCCCTGATGTCGGTCACCTGGCACTCGCTGGCAAGGGATTTTGGCAGGATTGCCCTGAGTGCGGCAGTCCAGGATTCCTGACTGGTTGCCCGCCGTAATAGACGTTGCAATGGAGTAAAACGCTGGTGGCGTTCGCGCAGGAGTTCATTTATCTTACTTCGCGACACTTGAATGTCTCGCTTTTGAGTCGGTGTTCGTCATCGAATGCGTCAAAGGTTTGGTGGTTGGTAAAGGCATGGTTGAAAAACAGGCGGTTGATCAATAATAGTACTTGCTCAGAAAGTACAGCAATAGCAGACAACGATATCTTGAGGACCGACAGGATTTTGGGCGAGATACACATTTACTCCGCGGGTGCTGCCGCGCGCCATTGTTGCGCAGCCATCACATGAAAGTCATCCTGCTGCGGGAAAAGGGTCACGCTCTGGCGCTGAAAATTTCACGTCAGACAGCCGTGGCGGCGGCGGTGGCGCTATTTTTCACCGCATCATGGGTCGGTTACACCCTCATAGATCGCCTCGGTGAACCATCCATGGGTGCAGGAACCGTTGCCGAATGGCGTGATCGGCTGGCGGTACAGCACGCCGAAGTCGAATCCATGCGTCGGCGCTCGGATGCTGAATCCCAGGCCGTGGGTCGACAGCTGGCACAGATGCAGGCTCGATTGCTGCGCATGGAGGCGCTCGGAGCCCGCATCACCGAAGTGGCCGATCTGGACCATGGCGAATTTTCCTTCGCAGATCCTGCCCCTCAGGGTGGTCCCGTCGTTACAGCCCAGCAGGCACCCGAGTGGTCTGATCTGAGGGTCGCTCTGGAAGAGTTGGCAAACGGTCTGAAGGCTCGGGAAAATGAACTCGAAATACTGGAATCCATGTTGCTCAACAGGGATTACCAGGCCGCCAAAGAGGTTGCAGGGCGACCGGTGAACTGGGGCTGGATGTCCTCGAAATTCGGTCAACGCATGGATCCTTTCACCGGTAAATCCGCCTGGCATGCGGGTGTGGATTTTGCCGGCAAGGATGGCTCCGACGTTATTGCGGTAGCAGGTGGTGTGGTCACCCATGCCGCCAAGCGTTATGGCTATGGCCTGATGGTGGAAATCACCCACGGGGATGGATTCGTCACCCGCTACGGGCATCACGCCAAGGTTCTGGTGCAGGCCGGTGATATTGTCAAGAGAGGTCAGGTCATCGGTCAGATGGGCTCCTCCGGGCGGGCTACCGGCCCCCATGTACACTTCGAAGTGCTGAAGAATGGGAAACACGTCGACCCGGCCCGTTACGTCGCCCGCCGCCGATAACTGTCCGCCGCCGATAACTTGCCGCTCTGCACACCTGCGAGTAAATTAAGTCGTCGAACAGTGGTCAAAAAAACGGGTAAACTGCCCCGTTTTTATCATCTGCTGGTCCGCTGACCGCTATTCCTGAAACTGTCATCCCTCAATCAATGGAACGGACGAAAGTAACCCGTGCTCAGCAAGCTATTTGGAACCAAGAACAGCCGTGAGCTCAAGCGAATGGGCAAGGTCGTTGACCGAATCAACGCGCTTGAACCGGACTTCGAGTCTCTGTCAGACGACGCGCTGAAGGCCACCACGGAGAAGCTGCGTGAACGCCTCGCAGCAGGTGAATCCCTCGAAGCGCTGCTCCCGGAAGCATTTGCCGCCGCTCGGGAAGCAGCCAGGCGAAGCAAAGGAATGCGCCACTTCGATATGCAGCTGATTGGCGGAATTACCCTGCATGAAGGGCGAATCGCCGAGATGCGTACCGGTGAAGGCAAGACCCTGGTTGCCACCCTGCCGGCTTATCTCAATGCGTTGACGGGTCGCGGCGTGCAGCTCATCACCGTCAACGACTATCTGGCTCGCCGCGATGCAAACTGGATGGGACCCATCTACGAAGCGCTCGGACTGACGGTCGGGGTCATTCAGTCGGGGCAGAATCCGATAGAGAAGCGGGAAGCCTACGCGGCGGATATTACCTACGGCACCAATAACGAATTCGGCTTCGATTATCTGCGTGACAATATGGCGTTCGCGCTGGAAGACAAATTCCAGCGGGATCTGCACTTTGCCATCGTTGACGAGGTGGACTCCATACTCATCGATGAAGCGCGTACCCCGTTGATCATCTCCGGTCCTGCCGAGCAGAGCACGGAGCTGTACACGAAGATCAACCTGCTGGCGCCGAAATTGATCCGGCAACCGTTTATGGAAAAACAGCAATTCGGAATGGAAGAGGAGCCCACTGGCGACTTCATTATCGATGAGAAGAATCGCCAGGTGGAGCTGACCGAGCTGGGTCACGAGAAAGTGGAAGAAGAGCTGATCAAAATAGGACTGCTGGCGGAAGGCGACAGTCTCTATGCCGCCAGCAACCTGAACCTGCTCCACCATGTTCATGCCGCACTGAAAGCACATGCGTTGTTCAAACGAGATGTGGATTACATGGTTGCCGATGGGGAAATCGTCATCGTCGATGAGCATACCGGCAGAGCCATGCCCGGCCGCCGCTGGTCAGAGGGCATTCACCAGGCGATTGAAGCCAAGGAAAAACTGCAGATACAGAACGAGACCCAGACTCTGGCTTCGACGACTTTTCAGAACTATTTCCGTCTCTACGAAAAGCTCTCCGGCATGACGGGCACGGCAGATACCGAAGCCTTCGAATTCCGTCAGATCTACGGACTCGACGTGGTGGTGATTCCAACCAATCTGCCCATGGTACGCGCCGATCACAACGATCTGATCTACCTCACCATCGATGAGAAATACGATGCCATCGTCGAAGACATCAACGATTGTATCGAGCGAAGCCAGCCGGTACTGGTGGGTACGGCGTCTATCGAATCTTCCGAGCGTCTGTCGGCGGAGTTGGATAAGAGAAAGATTTCCCACAACGTGCTCAATGCCAAGCAGCACGAGCGGGAAGCGGACATCATTGCCCAGGCTGGCAGTCCCGGGGCACTCACGATTGCCACCAACATGGCCGGTCGAGGTACCGACATCGTCCTTGGCGGCAACTGGGAGGTGGAAGTGGAGGCGCTGGACGATCCCTCCGAGATAGAGGCATTGAAAGCCGATTGGCAACGGCGACACGACCAGGTGATCGAAGCCGGGGGCCTCCATATCGTCGGTACCGAGCGACACGAATCCCGGCGTATCGACAATCAGCTTCGAGGCCGCTCGGGTCGACAGGGAGATCCGGGCTCGACCCGGTTTTATCTCTCCATGGAAGACAACCTGATGCGGATCTTCGCCAATGAGCGGGTTCGCAATCTCATGCAATCCATCGGCCTGGAGTCCGGCGAGGCGATTGAGCATCGAATGGTCAACAACGCCATCGAGAAGGCTCAACGCAAGGTCGAGGGTCACAACTTCGACATCCGTAAGAACCTGCTGGAGTTCGATGACGTCTCCAACGACCAGCGCCAGGTCATCTATCAGCAGCGCCGGGATCTCATGGCGGTGGATGATATCTCGGAGACCATTGAAGGTATTCGCGAAGAAGTCCTCCTGGATCTCATTGCCGAGTACGTTCCTCCTCAGACGATCGAAGAACAGTGGGACATCGCCGGCCTGGAGCAGGCGCTGGTGACCGAATTCGCTTCCGAACAACCTGTGGGTAGCTGGTTGGAAGAAGACGACTCGCTCAACGAAGACACTCTTCAGACAAAGATTATCGCGCAGGTGGAAGCGGAGTATCGAGCAAAGGAGGCAAACTGGGCCGATCACGGTGTGGATATGCGGATGGTCGAGAAACAGATCATGCTGCAGATTCTCGACCAACGCTGGAAAGAACATCTGGCCACCATGGACCACCTGCGGTCCAGCATCGGGCTCAGAGCCTATGCTCAGAAACAGCCGAAGCAGGAATATAAGCGCGAGAGTTTCGAGCTGTTCCAGGAATTGCTCGTCAACATCAAACGAGACGTGGTACACCTGCTCTCTCGAGTGCAGATCGAGGCACCCGAGGCGGCACAGGAGTCCGAGCGTAAGCGTCGGGACGATGCAGAAGCGCGGATGCGCTTCTCCCATGCGGCGTCGTCCGCACTCAATGCGCCGGATGCCGAACCCGGTGCACGTGGCGGACCTGCTCAAAGACCGGCTGAAGAACAAAGAGTAGAGACCTTCGTTCGACAGGAGAAGAAGGTGGGGCGTAACGAGCCCTGCCCGTGTGGATCCGGTAAGAAGTTCAAGCGCTGTCACGGTAAGGCTGCCTAGTGTCCTTGACACTAGTGTCCCGTCCGTTCAATGCGATTGATCTCAGCGTGTTCTGCAGACGTTGTGGCGAGGACCGGACAGGACACTGGCCATGGCCGTCAATCTGAGCGAGCCCGGGAAGCTCTCGGCGGTGCCGGGGGTGGAACTGGCAACGGGCGCCGCAGCGATCAAGGCCGCCGACCGCGATGATGTGACGCTGGTCAGTTTCGTAGATTCCACCACGATCGGCGGGGTGTTCACTCAGAGTA
>QIDL01000518.1 GCA_003228415.1 Gammaproteobacteria bacterium
ACGGGAGCAGTTCTGGTCAGTATGGGTGACACCGTCGTGCTGTGCACGGTTGTCGCCGCAAAATCAGCACGTCCCGGGCAGGATTTCTTCCCGATGACGATCAACTATCAGGAAAAGACCTACGCCGCCGGCAAGATTCCGGGCGGTTTCTTTCGTCGGGAAGGTCGGCCAAGCGAAAAAGAGACGCTCACCTGTCGATTGATCGACAGACCGTTGCGCCCTTTGTTTCCCAAGGCTTTTCTGAATGAAGTTCAGATCATCTGCACGGTCATGTCGACAGACAAGGACCAGGATCCGGATATCGCGTCGTTGATCGGCGCCTCGGCGGCTGTTGCCATTTCCGGCATCCCCTTCAATGGGCCCATCGGTGCGGCAAGAGTCGGATACACCGACGGCACCTATCTTCTGAATCCGGGGTATGAGGCTCTAAAAGAGTCGAGTCTGACCATGACCGTTGCGGGAACCGATGCTGCCGTACTCATGGTGGAATCGGAAGCGAAGGAACTCACAGAAGATCAGATGCTGGGAGCGGTTCTTTTTGCTCATCAGGAAATGCAGATTGCCATCGATACCATCAAGGCCCTGGCAGCCGAAGCGGCCAAGCCGGCCTGGGATTGGCAGTCACCGGCCGTTGACATGGCTCTTGCCGAGAAGGTCGAGAGTGCGATCAAGTCCGAACTGGGTGAGGCGTATCGCATCACCGACAAGGTGGAGCGACAGGCAAAGGTCAGGGATCTGCGCAAGCGGGTAGTGGAGTCGATCGCCGGTGGCGATGATGCCGGGTACAGCACGGACGATGTTGCCGGTGCGTTCGCTAAAGTCGAGAAGGGTCTGGTTCGACAGCGAGTCATCAACGGCGAACCCCGGATCGACGGACGTGACCTGCGTACCGTCCGACCCATTCATGTCGAGGCCGGCATGTTACCGAAGACCCATGGGTCAGCGCTGTTCACTCGGGGTGAAACTCAGGCGATCGTGGTTGCGACGCTGGGCACGATGCGTGACGCGGCATTGATAGACGCGCTGGAAGGGACCTACAAAGATCCGTTCATGTTGCACTACAACTTCCCGCCGTACAGTGTCGGAGAAGCAGGCTTCATGGCCGGTCCGAAAAGACGTGAGATTGGCCATGGCAGACTGGCGCGTCGTGGTGTTGCCGCGGTGCTTCCCGACATAGAAGATTTCCCGTACACCATCCGGGTTGTCTCGGAGATCACCGAGTCCAACGGTTCGAGTTCCATGGCCAGCGTCTGTGGCACCTCCCTGGCGCTCATGGATGCCGGTGTACCGATCACGGCCGCGGTGGCGGGCGTTGCGATGGGTCTCGTCAAAGAAGGCAATAAGTATGCTGTTCTCACCGATATCCTGGGGGATGAGGATCACCTGGGCGATATGGACTTCAAGGTCGCAGGTACCGCGAAAGGTGTGACCGCCCTGCAGATGGACATCAAGATCGATGGCATCACCGAGGAGATCATGGAGATCGCGCTGCAACAGGCACTCGATGCCCGCCAGCATATCCTCGGCGAGATGAACAAGGTCATTGACGCACCCCGCGCGGAACTATCCGAAAACGCACCAGCTATGCGCGTGTTGCACGTTCATCCCGACAAGATTCGCGACATCATCGGCAAGGGCGGTGCGATGATTCGTTCGATCGTCGAAGAAACCGGCGCGGACATCGATATTGAGGACGATGGCAGTGTACGAATCTATGCCGCCGATGCGGACGGCATGCTGGCGGCCGTAGCCAAGATTGAGGAGATCACAGCCGAGGCGGAGGTCGGCAAGATCTATGAAGGCAAGGTTGCCAGCATAGTCGACTTTGGTGCCTTCATAACCATCCTTCCCGGAAAGGACGGATTGCTGCACATATCTCAGATTGCCGAAGAGCGCGTCGAGAAGGTCAGCGATTACCTCACCGAAGGTCAGGATGTGAAAGTTGTCTGTCTCGATGTAGATCAGCGGGGGCGAATCAAGCTTTCGATGAAGGAAGTGGAAGCCTACTCCGAATCAGCGTGAGCTGATTCGCATCTGCGTGAGCTGATTCGCATCAGCGTGAACCGTTGGAGAAGGCCCGGTCGGCTTGCAGACGGGCAGGTGCGGCCGCCTCTGGGCGGCCAAGCCGGTGTCTGAAGATGCCACGGTCCTTTACGTTTGTGCTGGCGAGCCGTACATTCGGCCGATGCGAGCAGGAGAGAGGTCCCGTTGAGTAGACCGCTACTGGCCGTCGCGATTGGATCGCTGCTGCTGGGTGTTCTGGCTGGGTGTGCGTCGGATTCCAAGGCTGTTGCGGACCCGACGGTGGATCCCAGTTCTCGGACCGGAGCAGCACAAGCACGGGAACTGCGACGACAGCAGATCTGTGAGAACGTTTCCCGGCAGTTGCGCGCAGTCAGTTCTTCGAAGCCCGATGGATTGTTTCCCTTTCCCGAATATCGCAATCGAGAAAGGGATCCCGCCAGCCCCAATGCTGAAATATACGAGTTGAAGGATATGCAGCGGCGCTATCGTTGTCGTGACTAGCTCGGCGGGGCCGTGTCAGGCGCCGGCTCGGTTGGCCACCAGGTCGTCCACCACGGTGGGGTCCGCCAGGGTGGAAGTGTCGCCCAGGTTATCCAGATCATCGGCGGCGATTTTTCTCAAGATGCGCCGCATGATCTTGCCCGACCGGGTCTTCGGCAGGCCCGGCGCAAACTGAATGTGCTCGGGTTTCGCGAACGGGCCTATTTCCTTGCGGACCATATCCATGAGTTCGCCGCGCAGGGATTCGGGGTCCTCATTGCGCCCCACCATCAAGGTCACATAGGCATAGATCCCTTCGCCCTTGATGTCGTGAGGGAAGCCTACCACTGCCGCTTCTGCCACAGCCTCGTGCAGCACCAGCGCACTTTCTACTTCGGCGGTGCCGATCCGATGGCCCGAGATGTTCATTACGTCATCAACGCGGCCGGTGATCCAGTAGTAACCGTCCGCATCGCGGCGCGCACCGTCACCGGTGAAGTAGCAGCCCTTGTAGGTGGCATAGTAGGTATCTATGGTCCGCTGGTGATCCCCGTACACGGTTCGGATCTGGCCCGGCCATGACTGGGTGATCACCAGGTTGCCGGAAGCTTCGGTCTGCTCGAGTAGTTTTCCCTCCCCATCCATCAACGCCAGTTCAACGCCGAAGAAAGGCAGAGTTGCGCTGCCCGGTTTCAGTGCCGTTGCGCCGGGCAGAGGAGAGATCATGATGCCGCCGGTTTCGGTCTGCCACCAGGTGTCGACAATGGGACAGCGACGTTCGCCCACCACCGTGTGATACCACTCCCAGGCTTCCGGATTGATGGGCTCGCCCACGGTGCCCAATATTCTCAGAGACGATCTCGATGAGCCTGTGACGAACTCATCACCCTGGGCCATGAGCTGGCGGATGGCGGTTGGCGCGGTATAGAAGATGTTGACCTGGTGTTTGTCCACCACTTGCCAGCATCTTGCGGCATCGGGATAGGTGGGTACACCCTCGAACATGAGCGTGGTGGCGCCGTTGGCCAGCGGTCCGTAGACGATGTAGGTGTGGCCGGTGATCCAGCCCACATCGGCCGTACACCAGTAGATGTCACCATCGTGGTAGTCGAATACGTATTTGTGGGTCATGGCCGCCTGAAGCAGGTAACCGGCGGTGCCGTGCTGAACGCCTTTTGGCTTGCCGGTGGAGCCGGAGGTATAGAGAATGAAGGAAGGATCTTCGGCATCCATCACTTCCGGCTCACAGGTGGTCGGCTGGTCTCGGGTAATCTCGTCATACCAGACATCACGATCCGGATTCCAGGTGATCTCGGCGCCGCTGCGTCGCACGGTCACTACCGTACGCACGTTGGGACATTCGGCCAGGGCTGTTTCGGCATTTTCCTTCAACGGCACGGCCCTGCCACCACGAATGCCTTCATCGGCGGTGATCAGCGTCTGACAGTCTGAATCCAGAATCCGGTCACGCAGCGACTGTGGTGAGAAACCGCCGAACACCACCGAGTGAATTGCTCCGATGCGCACACAGGCGAGCATGGCGTAGGCCGCTTCCGGGATCATCGGCATATAGATGCAGACCCGATCACCTTTGCCAACGCCGCGTGCCTTCAGAGCGTTGGAGAGCTTGCAGACTTCATCATGGAGTTGCTGATAGGTGATGTGAGCCTGTTGATCGGCATCGTCACCTTCCCAGATGATGGCGGTCTGGCTGGCGCGCTCCGGCAGGTGCCGGTCGATACAATTATGCGCAATGTTGAGCTTACCGCCGGAAAACCAGCTGACCTGACCGCGGGTCAAGTCGGCTTGGCGGATTGTGGTCCATTTCTCATACCAATCGACGAAGATATCAGCCTGTTCGGCCCAGAACCCTTCCACGTCGTTGACGGATCGCTCGTACATCGCCAGATACTGGTCGTGGTTGATGAAGCAGCTATCCAGCGTTTTCTGGGATACCGGCACGACGTGTATCTCTGACATTGTTAGTCATCCTCCATGCTGCGGTTGCTCGGTCCGTGGTTGATCAGATGCGCGATCAGACCGCGGGTGGATGGATCCTGACGGATGGCAGGTTTCCCACCGAGCTGCTCGAATATCGGAATGGCCAGGCGCTTACCGAGTTCCACGCCCCACTGGTCGAATGAGTTTATATTCCAGATCACACCCTGGCAAAACACCATGTGTTCATAGAGTGCGAGCAGCGCGCCGAGTACTGCCGGTGAAAGTTCCTCGAGCACGATGGTGGTTGTCGCCTTGTTGCCTGCGACCCGCTTGTGTGGATCCGGGTCGGGCTGCCCGATTAACATCGCCTGGCTCTGCGCCAGACCGTTGGCCAACAGCCAGCGCTGGTGCGTGCTCCGATCATTTGTATTTGCGATGAGAATGAAATCCGCTGCGAACGATCGGGTCCCCTGGTGGAGGAGTTGATGGAAGGCGTGTTGACCATTGCTGCCGCGCCCACCCCAGACGATGGGCATGGTGTGAATGTGAACCTCGCTGCCGTCCCGGTGCACGCTCTTTCCGTTACTCTCCATCGTGAGCTGTTGCAGATAGTCAGGCAGCAGCCGGAGTTTCTCCGCGTAGGGCAAAATGGCGTGATTGGTAATTCCCAGAAAGTTGTAGTTCCAGATACCGGTAAGTGCCAGCAACACCGGCAGGTTCCGGTTGAGCGGAGTATTGCTGAAGTGCTCGTCCATCGCACGTGCACCGTCGAGAAATTCCTGGAATCCTGCGGTACCGATTGCCAGGGCCAGGGGAAGACCCACCGGCGACCAGACGGAAAATCGTCCACCTACCCAATCCCACATCTCGAATACGTTTTCCGCCGCAATGCCGAACTGACTGGCCGCCTCGATGTTGCTCGAGATCGCCACGAAATGTTTGCTGATAGCATCGATCCTGTTGACCCGTTCGAGAAACCAACGCCGCGCCGTTTCTGCATTCAGTTTCGTTTCCAAAGTGGAAAAACTCTTTGATGCGACGATGAACAGGGTTCTTTCCGGATTTAGATGCGTTAACGATTTCGTGATGTTGGCGGCGTCGATGTTTGCCACAAAATGAATGTTGGGCCCGCGGTAATGTTTTCCGACCAGCGCCTCGACCACAAGCTGCGGTCCCAGGTGTGACCCCCCGATACCAATGTGAACGACATCGGTAATGGACTTGCCGGTGTAACCGCGCCAGGCGCATCGTCGAATGGAATCGGCCAGCACCATGACGCGATGCATGGTCGATTCAACTGGACCGGCGATCGCTGGCCGATCGGATGCTGGCGCTCGAAGCGCCGTATGCAGCGCAGGGCGGTCCTCCGTGAGATTGATGTGGGCACCGGAAACCAGTTCCACCATACGGCGTTGCAGGTGGCATTCGTTGCCGAGCTCGAGCAGGCCCTGGAGGACTTCGGTATCCAGCCGCTGTTTTGATAGATCCAGCAGCAAACCGGCTGCTTCAAAACTGAGTTGTTCAAACAGTCCGGTGTCGGGCGGTCGGCGCTGGGCGTTGTCAGAAGCCAGTCTCGTCAGCTTCTTCCATGCCTCGGTCGCCTCTGGCGTCACAGATCGATGCCGATGTTGTCGGTCAATATGAGCTTACCGATACTGGCGATGGCTGAAACTCGCAGGTGACTGGTAGATTCTGCTGGCGCGAGCCAGGTATCGGCATCCCTGATGTTGACATCTCTGGTTTCGAAACCGCCACCCTTGAGTGCGATGAGCGCCGTTTGTTCCAGCTTGTTGTAGTTCCGAGCGCCATCTTTGATGGCGAAGGCCAGGTCGATCAGCGTCTGATGGAGGATGGCCGCCTGGCCGCGTTGATCCGATGTCAGTCTGGTTAGATTGCCGCTCAGCGCTACCCCATCGACGTCTCGCACGATTGGTATGCTCACCACCTCGGTGTCGATGGCGAATTCCCGGATGACCTGCTTCAGAGCGACCAGCTGCCCGTAGTCTTTCTCGCCGATCACGACGAGGTCCGGCTTCGTGATATTCAGCAGCTTCAACCAGATGGTGGCCTGGGACTCCAGCTTGGGGTCGCGGGTGCCTCGATGCTGGACCGTCAAAGCGTGATCCAGACCATCCGGGAATATCTCCTCATCCGTTGGCGCAAACAGGAAATCCACTTTCAGTGTCTCCAGTAGATCTGTATCGGCGCTCGGAGTTCTCGGATAGGCGTCATAGGCTTCACGATTTTCAAAACGAAGCGGGTTGACGTAGATGGTGGCAATCACTATGTCGGATTGGGCTCGACAGGCTTTGATCATGGCAACCTGACCGTCGTGCAGACTTCCCATTGTCGCCACCAGTCCCACCGTGCGCTTGTTACGGCGCCAATTCAGGGCGCTTCGAAAAGCCTCTATCTGTCTGATGGTTTCCATATTTTTGCCTGGTATGAGTTCGTTACAGCAACGTGGGATGTGGGTTGAAATATTGTCGCAGTCCATCCATGGAAACCAATTGCTCGAGCAGCGCATCGAAATGGTAGACATTGTTTGCGAAGTCAATTTCGGTTGCGTTGACCACCAGCAATGGCGCAGCGTCATAGAAGTGAAAAAACTCCGTGTAGCTGTTGATGAGTGAGTCCAGATAGCCGGCGCTGATTTGGCGCTCGAAGTCTATGCCGCGATGTCGGATCCGGCTCAGCAAAACGTTTGACGGAGCCTGCAGGTAGATCACCAGGTCCGGTACAGGCGCTTCGATAGCAAGGCTCTCATGGATCTGCCGATACAGTTCGTACTCATTGTCATCCAGGGTCAAACGGGCGAAAAGATCGTCTTTCTCGAACAGGAAATCGGCGACCAGGTTCGGCTCAAGCAGATCGTCAGGGCGCACATCAGCGATCTGCTGGGAACGATGCAGAAGGAAAAAAAGTTGCGTTGACAGGGCGTGGCGCTTGCCTTCGCGATAGTAGCGATCCAGAAACGGATTCTCGGCCGCAGGTTCCCGCAACAGCGGATAGCCGAAGGTTTGAGCAAGCATGTTGGCCAGAGTGGTTTTTCCGACCCCAATGGGACCTTCTACCGCGATATAGCCTGGCAGAGGACGACCCTGGAGTTTCTGCCGCGATGCGGCAGTCACCTCAACGGTCGGGGGCTCGTGTACAACGGTACTCATGGTGATTCAGAGTCTGCCAGATTAATCTCAGCGCTGGAGCTATCAACGTCTGTTGGGCGCCTGCGGCCGCGTCGACGTCGGCGTTTTTTTCGAGGCTGGCTGGTACGCCGTTCCTCTATCATGGCGCTCTGCTTTTCCGCTCCCACCTCCTGATAGCGAGTCCACCACTCGGCAGCTTCTGCGAGTTCTACAGCGGTGGCACCCTGTTCGGTTTCGGCCCGGATCACGAGAAAGTCATAAGCTGCACGGAACCGCACATGGCCTGCCAGACGCTCGATGGATCGAGCCAACCTGTGTTCCAGTCGATCCTGCAGCTGCCAGACTTCGCGAATGAACTGGGAGAAGCGTCGTGGTACTGCGATGATCTGCTGCTGCACAGCCAGACAGTCACTAGCGGCATGGACTCGAGCTTCAGAGGGTTTCAGTTGCCCTTCGAATTCGCCGATGCGGTTCTGATAATCACGCCAGAGCAGTACCGCCAGCAGAAAACCTGGGGTAACCGGTTTGCCGACGCGAATCCGCTCATCGGTATTGCGCATCGCCCGGTCGATGAGCGGCTCTTCGGGATTGCAACCCGGAAACAAGGCCTGCCGCAGCGGCGTGCCGGCAAGCAGTCGCCAGCCCTGAGCAGCCTGGCCGGATAAGAGCAATTTCTGAATCTCATCGAAGAGTCGGGCCGGTGGAATGGCCGCCATCAGCTCCGCTGCTTCTTCGAAATAGTCAGCAATGGCGGGCTCCGGGTCAAACTCGAGCTTTGCCTGAAAGCGTATCGCTCGGAGTACCCGCACCGGATCTTCTCGAATTCGGGTCGACGTATCGCCGATGAAACGAATACAGCGGTCCTTCAGATCCTGCAGGCCACCGACGAAGTCGATGACCTCTTCGGACTGGGGATCGTAGTAGAGGGCATTTATGGTGAAATCCCGGCGAAATGCGTCTTCTTCCAAGGTGCCGTAGACGTTGTCACGCAGAATCATGCCCGCATCCGAATGGTGCCGTTCATCGGCTTTGTCTGCTACGGCGCGGCGAAACGTTGAGACTTCAATCAACTCGCGGCCATAGCGGACGTGAGCAATTCGGAAACGCCTGCCGACCAGGCGGGAGCGCCGGAACAGGTCCTTGACCTGTTCCGGCGTGGCGTCTGTTGCGACATCGAAGTCTTTTGGTGTGAGGCCCAGCAGCAGATCGCGCACGCAGCCGCCCACCAGCAGACCGGCAAATCCTGCATCCTGCAGTTTCGTGGTGACGTCAACGGCGTTGCTGCTCACGTGTTCTCGGGTCAATCCCTGTGCTTGAGCGTCCAGACGACGGGCGCGTACCCTGGCGCCCGTCAAGAGACGTCCCGTCGTCTACCGCGTTTCCGGGTCTTTTTACGTGGAATGCTGAGTCTCTGTCGACGCTCCCAGAGGCTCTTGCGGCTGATACCAAGCTTTTCTGCGAGCTCGGTTTCGGTCATGGAATCCTGGTGGGTGGTGACGAAACTAACGAAGTAGTCTTCAATGGTCTGATCGGGAGAACTGACAGAACTGAGCTCCGGGTCCGGGATCTTGGGCGGTTCTATGGCCAGCATCTCGGTACTGATCTGCCCACCATCGCAGAGGATCACTGCTCTGTGAATGGCGTTTTCCAGTTCCCGTATGTTGCCCGGCCAGGGATAAGCGCGCATGTCTTCCAGTGTCTGCGGGGCGAACTCGAGTGCTGGCTTTGCCAGCTTTTCTGTGGTGCGGGCCAGAATGGCGTCGGCCAGCAACAGGACGTCTTCGCCCCGATCTCGGAGCGGTGGAACCGCAAGCGAAACAACCTTCAATCGGTAGTAGAGATCATTACGAAACTGGCCGTTGACCACCAGGCCTGCCAGGTCGCGATGAGTTGCCGTGATCAGGCGAACGTCCAGACTGTTTTCCAGCGCCTGCAGGAGTCTCGACTGAGCGGCCAGAGGCAACTCGCCTACCTCGTCGAGGAATAACGTTCCGCCTATCGCGGTTTCCAACAGACCACGTGATGCCTCGCCAGAGTGGCCGAACAGTTCTGCTTCGATGAGATTCCCCGGTACCGTTGCGCAATTCAGCGAGATCATCGGAGCGTAACGCCGGCCGCTGCCAGCATGGAGGGCGCGCGCAACCAGTTCTTTACCGCTACCGGACTCTCCGCTGATGAGCACGGTGGAGTCGGTGGGTCCGACTTTCGCAATGCTGTCGAACAGTTCACGCATGGGCGGACTCATCCCGACCATAGGAAATGAGCCAGTGACGGGATCGGGTGCTCTGTCGGCAAGTGCGTTGTCCAGAGCCCTGCCCAGTTCCTCGTCGCTGGCGTCACGTGGGAGGTAATCGACTGCTCCGGCTTTGATGGCGTGTACGGCTGCCTGAATGCTCGGGTCGTCATCGACAATGATGACGGGAATCGGACCACCGATCAGCACCTCTGAGGACCATCGGGCATTGCAGATGATCACCGAACCGCCTGGAGCCTGCTCTCGCAATGCCTCGGGATCGCCGACAGACAGCGGTAAATAGCCCTTCGATTCAACGAGGCTGGCAATGCGCCGCGTTTCGGGCTTTTCTGGATCCAGCACGAGTATTCGATTCATGGGATGCGGATATTATCAAAATACAGGCCCACGGCGGTAAATGACGGTACCGCTCGGAACGGTATCCACCTCGAAGTGACCGATTGCCCACTCGAGGACCTCTGAGGGTGACCATCGTGCTGCATCGTGTGGAGGGGTCAAGCCGAGAAAGACAAGAGTTTCAACCAGGTTGGCTGCAGCCGTGGCGTTGTCGAGCGCCCGGGCGTGTGTCTGCTTGGAGAGTTTCTTGCCATCCTCGGACAGGAGCGTTCGCACATGAGCATAGACTGGGACGGACAGACCGAGTAACGACATCAGATGTATCTGTCTGGCGGTATTGTCCAGCAGGTCGCCACCGCGCACGACATGGGTGATGGTCGGGTCGCCGTCATCAACGGCGGTCGCCAGCTGATAGGCCATGAGGCCGTCTCTGCGCCGGATCACGAAGTCGCCGCAGGAATGGGCCAGCCGGTCGGATTGCTTGCCGGCGATGAGGTCTGTGAACGCAACCTCTGCCTCCCCGACGTGGAGGCGAATGGCGGCATCGGCAACGGGCTTGGTTTGACTCCTGCAACAGCCTGGATAGATCGGCGTTCCCCTGAGATCCCTGCGCGAACAGGAGCAGTAGAACACCTGGCCCATGTCAGCGAGGGCGTCCAGGGCGTGCTGGTAATGATCGAGCCGTTCACTCTGGCGGATGACCGGGCCATCCCAGTTCAATTCGTGATTTTCCAGGGCTTCGAGGATCGAATCTTCGGCGCCCGCAACGATTCGATAGGAATCCAGATCGTCGATACGCAGCCGCCAACGACCGCCTCGCGAGCGGGCATCGAGGTAGCTGGCGGTGGCCGCCAGTAGAGAGCCGATGTGAAGTGGGCCGCTGGGAGATGGAGCAAACCGGCCCGCCGCTTCGATCATGGGTGCTGAGTATGCCTAGCCGTGCAGCTGTTTTTCTCTGATCTCGTCCAGCGCTTTGCAATCGATGCACAGTGTGGCTGTGGGACGTGCCTCGAGCCGTCTGAGGCCGATTTCAACACCGCAGGTATCGCAGTAGCCGAAATCTTCCTGATCCAGGCGGTCGATGGTGTGATCGATCTTCTTGATGAGTTTGCGCTCTCTGTCACGCGTACGCAGCTCGATACTGAATTCCTCTTCCTGGGTGGCGCGATCGGCCGGGTCCGGAAAATTTGCCGCCTCGTCTCGCATGTGGTGCACGGTTCGATCCACCTCTTCCATGAGTTCCTGGCGCCACTGGTTGAGAATATGGAGGAAGTGCGCCATCTGGCCTTTGCTCATATAGGCTTCGGACTTCTTTGGCTTGTAAGGGGTGAAGTTTTTGAACGGTGAGTCGACCGCTTTGGAAGCAGATTTTTTACGTACTGTAGCCGCCATTGCTTTCATCAATCCTGTTACTGAACTAAAAAAGCCTGGGTGTGTTTCAGCGAAAGGACCACCCAGAATCGAAGGGCGCGTAAGCTACCAGAACCGGCACCCGATCGCCATATGAACTTCTGAAGATTTTTCTTCTGATTTTTCCTCGGTTGTGCGCCTATAGCCCATAGCGGATGATGGCCGGCGGGTATGACAGCAGAAAGACTGAACGAAATTGCGCCGTTCCGGGTGATGCAGCTCATGGAGCGGGCCAGGAGCTTTGAACTCGATGGCTACCGGGTGGTGCACTTCGAAGTCGGTGAACCCGATTTTCCGACCGCGGCTCCGATCGTTGCTGCGGGACATCAGGCCCTCGCCGAGGGGCGTACCAAGTACACTCTGGCCCTGGGAATTCCTGAACTGCGAGCCAGGATTGCCGCCTACTACGGCGAAGCCGCAGGGGTGCTCATAGCCCCGGAACGGGTCGTGATCACCTCAGGCGCAAGCGGCGGGTTGCTGTTGCTCACCGCGTTGCTGCTCAATCCGGGCGAAGAACTGCTGATGCCGGATCCCGGTTACCCCTGCAACGAGGTGTTCGTGGGAATTGTCAACGGGATACCGGGGCGCCTCAATGTCGATGCCGAACAGGGCTTCCAGGTGACGCCGGACGTTCTTGACAGGCGCTGGGGCCCAGCGACCCGGGGGGTACTGTTGGGGTCGCCGGCCAATCCGACGGGTAGCGTGATCGGCAAGGTTGCGTTGGCTGAGCTGATCGAGGTGGCGCATCGGCGTGGAGGTGCGTTCCTGCTGGACGAAATTTATCAGGGTCTCATCTACCACGACCCGCCGGAATATCGCAGCGGCCTCGCGGTCGACCCTGATATTTTCGTACTGAACAGTTTCTCGAAATACTTCGGCATGACCGGCTGGCGTCTGGGTTGGATGGTGATTCCGGAGGCGGTAAGCGACGATGTAGCGCGCCTGGCGCAAAACCTCTTCATTTCTCCATCCAGCATCGCCCAGTACGCGGCGCTTGCGGCCTTCGAACCTGCCGCCATGGAAATACACGAAGAACGACGTCAGCACTTTGCCAGACGACGCGATTTACTTGCGCAGGGTCTGAGCGCTCTGGGCTTGAAAATTCCCGTCATCCCGGAAGGCGCATTTTACCTGTATGTGGATATTTCGCACACCGGCATGGCGTCGGAGCAGTTTTGCTCGCGCTTGATCGATGAGTACCAGGTGGCGGTGACTCCCGGTATTGATTTCGGCCACTATCAGGCCGATCGCTATGTTCGCTTCGCTTACACGACGGCCGATGAGGACATCTCATTGGGCATCGAGCGCATCGGTCAGGCGCTTGGCGACTGGGGTGTCGGGTGAGATTCGACCCGCCGTTTGCTGTTGGAAGGCTTAACAGGCGCTATAAAAGGTTTCTTGCCGACCTCGAAACCAACCGGGGTGATCGTCTCACCGTACATTGCCCGAACACGGGCGCCATGCTCGGCTGCGACCTGCCCGGCTCCGAAGCCTGGTACTCGGAATCGGAAAACCCGAAACGGAAATATCGACACACCCTGGAAGTCGTTGTCACCGACCGTGGTCGGATCGGGGTCAATACCTCACGAGCCAACGCTCTGGTTCGCGAGGCTCTGGAAAGTGGCGTAACAACGGAATTTTCCGGTTTCCAGTTCGAACGCAATGAAGTCCCGATCCCGGATGAGGCCGGCCGCTTCGACCTGCTGCTGCGGGATGATGCGGCGCAACGAGCGTGTTTTGTCGAGGTCAAGAACATGACGCTATGTGACCCGGACGGTCGAGGCAGCTTTCCCGATGCGGTGAGCGAACGGGCACTCAAACACGTAACCGCCCTGGAGCGCTGCGTAGCCGCTGGTGATCGGGGCGTGTTGGTGTTCTGTGTTCAACATACCGGCATATTGCGTGCAACCATCGCCGATGAGATAGATCCGGCCTATGGCAGAGCCGTTCGCACGGCCGCAGATGCTGGCGTTGAGGTGATCGCCTACAAGTGTCGGATAGAGCGTGATGAGATATCCATCGAACGTCCGATTCCTGTCGATCTCAGCGATCAGTGCACCCGGTTTCGAAAGCTGACGAGCGTTTCCTGATAATCTTCGATGGAGCGAAGACGCGCGCCATAGGCTCCCACCAGTCGCGCGGCAGCGAAGTTACCGAGCGCCGCGGACTGCTCAGGGCTCATGCCTTGAGTCCAGCCGTAAAGACACCCGCCTGCGTATATGTCACCGGCCCCGGTGGTATCCACCGCCTCGGCCGAAAATCCTTCGACGAGTGACTGAGAGTGCTGGGAAACCGCGAGGCTGCCCTTGGCGCCCAGGGTGATACTCAAGTTCCTGGCCACGTCTTTGAGTTCCGTGGTTGCGATGTCCAGCCGGTCGGTCCGAGCCCAGGTGAGGGCCTCTTCTTCATTGCAGAACAGGTGATCAACACCGTTACCAAGGATCTGTTCGAGAGGCTCCCGGAAGAAATCCACCATGCTTGGGTCGGAAAGCGAGATTGCCGTTTTGACGCCGGCCGCCTCGGCCATTTCCCGAGCGCTGATGGCCGCGTCACGACTTCCCGCGGCGGAACTCATGTAACCCTCCACATAGAAATACTTCGAAGCGGCGAGCGCGGTTTCATCCAGCTCGATCTGGCTGAGATGGCTGGAAATGCCCAGGAAAGTGTTCATCGACCGCTCCGCATCCGGGGTGATGAGCACCAGACAACGCCCGGACTTGCCTTCTGTGGCAGCGGCATTTTCATTGGTCTTGACACCGGACCGGGAAAGATCGTTGAGGAAGTGTTGACCGGTCTCGTCGGATGCGACCTTGCAGGAATAGAAGGTGTTGGCGCCAAAGCCCTGAATCGCGATGAGAGTATTTGCTGCCGAGCCGCCGCTCATCCGGGTGGGTGAAAGGTCGTCGAGACTGCTGATAAGAACGTCCATCGTCGGCTCATCCACCAGTGTCATATGGCCTTTGGCGATCTTGTGGCTTCTCAAAAATCCGTCGTCGATGGCGTATTCTTCGTCGACCAGTGCGTTTCCGAGTCCGTAGACGTCGTACATCTTTGCTTTCTTCCTGTGGGACAAATTGGGGGCCAAATTGTGGGGCAGGACACTATCTCAGAGTTTGGCGAAAGCTGCCTCAGCAGCGTTGAGCGTGGTGCTCAATACATCGTCGTCGTGAGCGGCGGATAGAAAGCCCGCCTCGAAGGCGGATGGCGCCAGATACACGCCCTGATCGAGCATGGCATGGAAAAATCGGTTGAATCGGTTTACGTCAGCGTTCGCCACGTGATCGAATTCCGAGACCTCGCCCGCGGTGAAGAACAATCCGAACATGCCACAGACAGCATTCAACCTGATCGGAATACCTGCTGCTTCTGCCCGTTCCCGGAGGCCGCTGCAAAGCGTGTCGGTCTTCTCTTCGAGATCCGTATAGAAATCATCGGTCAACGCTCTCAACATGGTCAGGCCTGCTACCGTTGCCAGAGGATTACCCGATAGCGTCCCCGCTTGATAGACGTCTCCCTCGGGCGCGATGTGATCCATGATTTCGGCGCGCCCGCCGAATGCACCGACAGGCAGGCCACCGCCAATGATTTTGCCCAGAGTCGTTATATCAGGGGTGACGTCATAGCAAGCTTGAGCGCCGCCGCGTGCGACTCGAAATCCGGTCATCACCTCATCAAAGATAAGCACCGCTCCGTGGTCCCTGGTCACCTTGCGGAGTCCCTCCAGGAAACCGGGCAGTGGTGGAATGCAACCCATGTTGCCTGCCACGGGTTCAACGATGACCGCGGCGATCTGATCCTCATAGTTGTCGAAAACGGTTTCCACCGCTTCTGCGTGGTTGAACGGCACGGACAGAGTGTTCGCC
>QIDL01000526.1 GCA_003228415.1 Gammaproteobacteria bacterium
ATGTAGCCTTCCGGGGTGACGACCTCGACGCTCATGATGGGCTCCAGCAGCACGGGTCTCGCGTTCTGTGCACCTTCTTTCATGGCCAGAGATCCCGCAATTTTGAACGCCATCTCTGAGGAGTCCACTTCGTGGAAGGAGCCATCATAAAGGGTGGCTCTTACCCCGATGAGCGGATATCCGGCGATGACACCGTTCTGCATCTGCTCCTGAATACCTTTGTTGACCGCCGGGATGTATTCCCTGGGAACGGCACCACCAACGATCTTATCGACGAATTCGTAGATGCCACCCTCTTCATCCTCATCCTCATAGGGTTCGAACGTCACCCAGACGTGACCGTACTGACCACGACCGCCCGACTGGCGGACGAATTTACCTTCCTGGTCAACCGTGGCACGAATCGTCTCCCGATAAGCCACCTGAGGCTTGCCAATATTCGCTTCTACTCCGAACTCACGCTTCATACGGTCAACAATGATGTCCAGATGCAGCTCGCCCATGCCGGAGATAATCGTCTGACCGGACTCTTCGTCTGTCTCGACCCGGAATGACGGATCTTCCTGGGCCAGTTTGCCGAGAGCGACACCCATTTTTTCCTGGTCGGGGACCGATTTCGGCTCCACGGCGACAGAAATCACCGGCTCCGGAAACTCCATCCGCTCAAGCGTGATAATGTCGCTCTGAGCACACAGCGTGTCACCGGTGGTGACATCTTTCAGACCAATCGCTGCGGCAATATCTCCTGCCCTGACTTCTTTGATCTCGTTACGGTTGTTCGAGTGCATCTGCACCATTCGACCGACCCGCTCCCGCTTACTCTTTACCGGGTTGTAGACCTGGTCGCCCGAGTTCAACACCCCGGAATAGACGCGGAAGAAGGTCAGCGTACCGACGAAAGGATCTGTTGCGATCTTGAACGCCAGTGCCGCAAATGGCGCGTCATCATCGGCTCCCCGGGTCCCCGGCGTCTCACCGTCGTCCAGCACACCTTCAATGGGCTTAACCTCGGGAGGTGCCGGTAAAAATTCGATGACCGCGTCCAACATGGCCTGCACGCCTTTGTTTTTGAATGCGGAGCCGCACAATGCCGGCACGATTTCATTGTTCAGCGTGCGTATTCTCAAACCCTCCTTGATTTCTTCTTCGTTGAGATCGCCATCGTCGAGGTATTTTTCCAGCAACTCTTCATTGGCCTCAGCGGCGCTCTCCACCATGAGCTCGCGCCAATGCTCGGCTTCGGTCTGCATGTCCTCCGGAATATCGACCAGATCGTAGGTCAATCCCTGGTCATCTTCGTTCCACACGATACCCTTCATGCGAATGAGGTCGATGACGCCTTTGAAATTTTCTTCTGCCCCAATCGCCAATTGAACGGGCACTGGATTCGAACCCAGTCGGTCCTTGATCTGCTCGACGACCCGCAGGAAGTCCGCACCAGCGCGGTCCATCTTGTTCACGAAGACCATGCGCGGTACTTCATAACGGTTGGCTTGCCGCCAGACGGTTTCGGATTGAGGTTCTACACCCGAGGTGCCGCAAAAGACCACCACGGCGCCGTCGAGCACCCGGAGGCTGCGCTCCACTTCAATGGTGAAATCGACGTGACCGGGGGTATCGATGATGTTGATTCGATGCTCATCGAACTGCTGGTTCATACCCTGCCAGAAACAGGTGGTCGCGGCAGAGGTGATTGTGATACCTCGCTCCTGCTCCTGCTCCATCCAGTCCATTGTGGCTGCGCCGTCGTGGACTTCACCGATCTTGTGTGACAATCCGGTATAAAAAAGCACCCGCTCCGTAGTCGTAGTTTTACCCGCGTCTACGTGCGCCACGATACCGATGTTGCGGTAACGGGATAGGGGGGTTTTACGAGCCATGATGCTCTCCGTAAAAGATTGGTTCTGTTGATTGAGCCGTTACTTGAGCTGCTGATTGACAGGAGGCTAGAATCGGTAGTGAGAGAACGCCTTGTTGGCTTCCGCCATCCTGTGCGTATCTTCGCGTTTCTTTACCGCGGTACCACGACCATCAGCAGCGTCGAGCAATTCACCGGCGAGTCTGGCAGCCATGGACTTCTCGCCACGCTTGCGAGCGCTGTCCACCAGCCAGCGCATGGCCAGTGCATTACGCCGGGAAGGTCGAACCTCGACCGGTACCTGATAGGTGGCGCCGCCTACTCGTCTGGACTTCACTTCGACGAACGGCGCTACCGCATCCAGGGCTTTCTCGAATACCTCTACCGGATCGGATTTGTCGCGCTCTTCGATTCGCGTCAGCGCACCGTAGACGATACGTTCAGCTACAGCCTTTTTGCCGCTTACCATCACATGGTTGATGAACTTGGCAACGGTCTGATTGTGATACTTGGGATCGGGAAGAATCTCCCGCTTAGCAATGACTCTACGTCTTGGCATCTCTGTTTCCTTGCTTCAGGTTAGTCCCCGAGTCTGCTCCGGAGCCTTACTTGGATGACGGCGGCCGGCTTAGCCAGCCGCCATCTATATGGTGATTGAATTACTTGGGTCGTTTGGCTCCATATTTGGAACGGCCCTGGCGTCGATCGGATACCCCCGAGGTATCCAGGGTGCCGCGAATCGTGTGATAACGGACACCCGGGAGGTCTTTGACCCGCCCGCCGCGTATCAGCACGACCGAGTGCTCCTGGAGGTTGTGGCCTTCCCCACCGATATACGAGGTCACTTCAAAGCCATTGGTCAGACGGACCCGGCAGACCTTTCGCAGTGCTGAGTTCGGCTTCTTCGGAGTAGTGGTGTACACACGAGTACACACCCCACGCTTCTGCGGGCAGCCCTGCAGAGCGGGCACGATGCTCTTCTCAGCCTTGCGCCTGCGGGGTTTTCTTACCAGCTGGCTAATCGTTGCCATCTACGGTCCTCAATTGTAACTCTATGATTTTTAACGAGTATCGCCCTTTTCTCAGGACACAACCCTACGCATTTCCGGCATACGCCAGTCCCGCAGAGCGCGGCATTCTAATCACCTCGCCCGCGAGAATCAATCAACCTCTGCCAGCGACATGGCTGATCCAGCCAGACCACGCCAACTGGCGAGTGGACTGTCGGCTAACTCTCTTCTCCACTGAGCGCTTCGGACAACGCCTGTTCCACCTCGTCTGCCGTCACGCCCTGCTCCTTGGCGATTCGTGCAGCCAACTCCTCTTCACGGCGACGCTTGCGCTCGCTGTGATAGGTGAGGCCGGTACCAGCGGGAATCAATCGACCCACTACAACGTTCTCCTTCAGACCACGCAGGTAGTCCTTCTTGCCGGTCACCGCCGCTTCGGTGAGTACCCGGGTCGTCTCCTGGAACGAGGCCGCAGAGATGAACGATTCGGTCGCCAGAGAGGCCTTGGTGATACCCAGGAGCACTCGTTGGTAGTTGACAGCCTGCTTGCCTTCCTCCTCGAGCTGCTCGTTGATTTCCCGCACCTTGATGTACTCTACCTGTTCACCACGAATCAGATGTGATTCACCCGGATTGAGTATCTCGGTCTTGCGCAGCATCTGCCGAACAATGACCTCGATGTGTTTGTCGTTGATCGTCACGCCCTGCAGTCGGTACACCTCTTGAATCTCGTTGATGATGTACTTGGCCAGCTCTTCCACGCCTTTCAAGCGCAGGATGTCGTGGGGGCTCGGTGGTCCATCACAGACAACCTCGCCTCTTTCCACGTGCTCCCCCTCGAAAACGCCGATGTTGCGCCACTTCGGAATCAGCGTCTCGACGTTATCCCCTTCTGCCGGGGTAATCACCAGGCGACGCTTGCCCTTCGTTTCTTTACCAAAGCTGACCGTGCCGCTCTCCTCCGCCAGGATCGCCGACTCTTTCGGCTTGCGCGCCTCGAAGAGGTCGGCCACCCGAGGCAGACCACCGGTGATGTCGCGTGTCTTCGAACCTTCCTGCGGGATCCGGGCAATGACCTCTCCGATGCCAATCTTGTCTTTGTCTTCCAGGTTCAAGATCGCATTGTGCGGCAGGAAGTAATGCGCCGGAACATCGCTGCCCGGTAGCATGACCGTCTCGCCATTGTCATCCGTCAGACTGATGGCCGGGCGCAGATCCTTACCCGCAGTGGGTCGATCCTTGGGATCGAGCACGGTAATGTTGGTCAGACCGGTGAGTTCATCGGTCTGGCGGTTGATGGAGAGACCTTCTTCCATCGATTCAAAACCAACCGTACCGTCCATTTCGGTGACAATCGGGTGTGTATGGGGGTCCCACTGTGCGATCACCTGACCGGCTTCCACAAGATCACCCTCATCCACCGATATCACCGCGCCGTAAGGAAGTTTGTAACGCTCACGCTCGCGGCCGTTATCATCTGCAACCGCAATCTCTCCAGAGCGGGACACCGCAACCAATTCGCCAGACTCGCGGGCAACGGTCTTCAAGTTGTGCAGACGGATGTTGCCGCCGTGCTTGACCTGAATGCTGTCAATGGCAGTTGCCCGCGATGCCGCACCACCGATGTGGAAGGTCCGCATGGTCAACTGAGTACCCGGCTCGCCAATGGACTGAGCCGCGATGACACCGACCGCTTCGCCGACGTTCACCTGATGTCCGCGGGCCAGATCGCGTCCGTAGCATGAAGCGCAAACACCGAACTTGGTCTGGCAGGTGATGGCGGAACGGACCACGATTTCATCGACGCCAAGGTTGTCGAGTTGCTCGACCCACAACTCATCGAGCAAGGTGCCTTCCGCGATAATGATGGTCTTCGCATCGGCTTCATACACCGGTTGCGCCACGGTACGTCCCAGCACCCGGTCACCCAGCGGCTCGACCACATCACCACCTTCAATAATGGCCGATACCAGCAGGCCGTTGTCGGTGCCGCAGTCGATTGCGGTAATCACCACATCCTGAGCAACGTCCACCAACCGTCGGGTCAGATAACCCGAGTTGGCAGTCTTCAATGCCGTATCTGCAAGACCTTTACGTGCGCCGTGGGTCGAGATGAAATACTCGTTGACGTTCAGCCCTTCACGGAAATTGGCGGTAATGGCATTTTCGATGATGCTGCCATCCGGACGCGTCATCAGTCCCCGCATGCCTGCTAACTGACGAATCTGAGCAGGTGAACCTCGAGCACCGGAATCCGCATAGATGAAGACGGAGTTGAACGAGTCCTGTTCTTCCTCCTCCCCGTCACGATTGATTACCGTCTCTCGCGAGATGCCATCCATCATGGACCGAGCCACCAGATCGTTGGCCCGCGACCATATATCTACCACCTTGTTATATTTCTCGCCCTGGGTTACCAGGCCGGACGCGTACTGAGATTCAATTTCAGCAACTTCGGACTGCGCATCTGCGATGATGACCGGTTTGTTCTCCGGAATCACAAAATCATCCACGCCGATCGAAGCCCCGGATGAAGTTGAATGGGCGAAGCCCGTGTACATCAACTGATCGGCAAAAATCACCGTTTCCTTCAGGCCCACGTTTCGATAACAGGTATTAATCAGATTGGAAATAGACTTTTTGTCGAGCGGCTTGTTCACCAACTCAAACGGTAACAGCTTCGGCACGATCTGATAGAAGAGCGCCCGACCGACCGTTGTCTTCTGCATGGTGGTTCGGACTTCTACCGTACCGTCATCCTGCTCGGAACTCTCCTCGATCCGCACCCTGATACGCGCATGCAGATCAATCTTATCGCCGTAGTAGGCACGATCAACTTCTGCGAGGTCGGCAAATACCATGCCTTCGCCCCTCACATTGACCATTTCCCGAGTCATGTAATACAGACCCAACACCACATCCTGAGACGGCACGATGATGGGTTCACCACTCGCGGGAGACAGAACGTTGTTCGTACTCATCATGAGCGCACGGCTTTCAAGCTGCGCCTCGAGGGTCAACGGCACGTGAACGGCCATCTGGTCTCCATCAAAGTCAGCGTTGTACGCCGTGCAGACCAACGGATGCAGTTGTATCGCTTTACCTTCGATCAATACCGGCTCAAACGCCTGGATACCGAGCCGGTGCAGCGTGGGCGCCCGGTTGAGCAATACCGGATGCTCGCGAATGACGTCTGCAAGGATGTCCCACACTTCCGGGGTTTCCCGCTCAACCATCTTTTTGGCGGCTTTAATGGTGGTCGCAAGTCCTCGGCCTTCAAGCTTGCCAAAGATGAACGGCTTGAACAGTTCCAGCGCCATTTTCTTGGGCAGACCACACTGGTGCAGCTTCAGCGTCGGGCCGACCACGATCACCGAACGACCGGAGTAGTCCACCCTCTTACCAAGCAGGTTCTGCCGAAATCGACCCTGTTTGCCCTTTATCATGTCGGCAAGAGATTTCAGGGGTCGTTTGTTGGAGCCGGTTATGGCTCGCCCACGTCGGCCGTTGTCCAGCAGCGCATCCACAGCCTCTTGAAGCATGCGCTTTTCGTTACGCACAATGATGTCAGGAGCTGACAGATCGAGCAGTCGCTTCAATCGATTGTTGCGGTTGATCGCACGTCGATAGAGATCGTTCAGATCAGAGGTAGCGAAGCGTCCACCATCCAAAGGTACCAGCGGTCGCAGATCCGGCGGCAATACCGGCAGCACAGAGAGTACCATCCACTCCGGCTTGTTACCCGAATTGACGAAAGCTTCCATGAGCTTCAACCGCTTGGATAGTTTCTTGATCTTTGTTTCGGAATTTGTCGCAGGGATCTCTTCTCTGAGTCTTGCGATCTGACCATCGAGGTCGAGCGATAGCAGCAGAGACTGAATCGCTTCAGCCCCCATCTTGGCATCGAATTCGTCCCCATACTCTTCAAGCTTCTGGAAGTACTCTTCATCGGTGAGTAGCTGGCCGAGATCCAGATCTGTGAGGCCTGGATCAATTACGACGAATGATTCGAAATAGAGCACTCGCTCGATATCGCGAAGTGTCATGTCCAACAGAAGTCCAATCCGCGAAGGCAAGGACTTCAGAAACCAGATATGCGCAACCGGGCTGGCAAGTTCGATGTGACCCATTCGCTCACGCCGGACCTTGGTCAGGGTCACTTCGACCCCGCACTTCTCGCAAATCACCCCACGGTGCTTGAGCCGCTTGTATTTACCACAAAGACATTCGTAGTCTTTGATCGGGCCAAAAATTCGAGCACAGAAAAGTCCATCCCTTTCCGGCTTGAACGTTCGGTAATTGATTGTCTCGGGCTTCTTGACCTCTCCAAACGACCATGAGCGAATCATGTCCGGAGACGCCAGTCCAATACGCAGCGAATCGAATTCGTCCACGCCACCCTGAGACTTCAGCAGATTAAGTAGGTCTTTCAAGTTCTCTCCTCCACACTAGGATTGGAGTAACAAAATTGTCGCTCGTTATCTTTCATCTTGATCTCGTGAATACCTTTCATCAGCTACTCACTCTCGAGTTCGATGTCGATAGCGAGCGAACGGATCTCTTTCACCAGCACGTTGAATGATTCCGGCATGCCAGGATCCATATTGAAGTCACCATCCACGATGCTCTTGTACATCTTGGTACGACCGTTGACATCATCTGACTTCACGGTGAGCATTTCCTGAAGGGTATATGCCGCCCCATAGGCCTCGAGCGCCCACACTTCCATTTCACCGAAGCGCTGCCCGCCGAACTGAGCCTTCCCACCCAACGGCTGCTGCGTCACCAGGCTGTATGAGCCGGTGGAGCGCGCGTGCATCTTGTCATCAACCAGATGGTTGAGTTTGAGCATATACATGTAACCCACGGTGACTTGACGATCGAATTGATCACCGGTGCGACCGTCATAGAGCGTGGTCTGGCCATTCAAAGGCAACCCCGCCAGTTCCAGCATCTGCTTGATCTCGGCTTCGGATGCACCATCGAAGACCGGCGTCGCCATCGGTACGCCTCCCACCAGGTTACCGGCCATCTCAATCAGTTCTGAGTCCTTGAGGGATTTGAGATTCTCTTTGCGTTCACCCGAAGTGTTGTAAACATCCTCCAGATAGCCTCGCAGCTCCATCACGCTCCGTTGATCCTCGATCATACGGCCGATTTTTTCACCAATCCCTTTGGCGGCCCAACCCAGATGGGTTTCGAGTATCTGGCCGACGTTCATTCGGGATGGCACACCCAGAGGATTCAAGACGATGTCCACAGGCTCACCACGCTCATCGAACGGCATGTCTTCTACCGGCATGATCACCGAGATCACCCCTTTGTTGCCATGCCGACCCGCCATCTTGTCACCAGGCTGAATGCGGCGTTTGATCGCGAGATACACCTTGACGATTTTGAGCACTCCGGGCGCCAGATCGTCACCGCTTTCGAGTTTCTGCCGCTTGTCCGCGTAGATTGCGTCGAGCTGTTCCTTACGCTCCTTGAGTTGAGCTTCCGCGCGCTCGAGCAAGGCGTTCAGCCCATCGTCAGACATCCGGATCTTGAACCAGTCGTCCCGCTCTATCGAGGCCAGGTACTCGCTATCGATTGTCAGGCCGCCCGCCCTGTCAGGCGCACTGGCCGCCTTCTGGCCAACGAGGGCCCGCTGCATTCGCTCGTAGGTAGCGATTTCCACGATCCGGAACTCGTCGTTCAGGTCTTTGCGGATCTGGGTTAGCTGCTCACGCTCAATGTCCTTGGCGCGCTGGTCTTTCTCTACCCCATCACGAGTGAAGACCTGTACGTCAATTACGGTACCCTTGGCACTGGTCGGCACTCTTTGCGAGGTATCCTTCACATCGGACGCCTTCTCGCCAAAGATCGCACGCAGCAGCTTTTCTTCCGGAGTCAGTTGCGTCTCGCCTTTGGGCGTGACCTTACCAACCAGGATGTCTCCAGCGCCAACTTCGGCACCGATATAGACGATGCCCGACTCATCCAGCTTGGATAGCGCACCTTCCCCTACGTTGGGAATATCACAGGTAATTTCTTCCGGTCCCAGCTTGGTATCCCGTGCGATACAGGTGAGCTCCTGAATATGCACGCTGGTGAACCGGTCTTCCTTAACCACTCGCTCGGAGACGAGAATCGAATCTTCGTAGTTGTAACCGTTCCACGCCATGAACGCGATGCGCATGTTCTGGCCCAATGCCAGCTCACCCAGATCGCAGGACGGACCATCCGCCAGGATGTCACCACCGGCAATCCGGTCACCCGGTGTGACCAGCGGCCGCTGATTAATACAGGTGTTCTGATTCGAACGGGTGAATTTGGTGAGGTTGTAAATATCCACCCCAGCCTCTCCAGCTGCGGTCTCATCGTCCGCCACGCGTACCACGATCCGGCCCGCATCGACGGTGTCTATCACGCCCCCTCGGTCAGCGATCACGCAGACACCGGAATCCCGTGCCACGTTGCGCTCCATGCCGGTACCTACCAGGGGCGTCTGGGCTCGCAAAGTCGGCACCGCCTGACGCTGCATATTGGAGCCCATCAGCGCCCGGTTGGCGTCATCGTGTTCCAGAAAGGGAATCAGAGAGGCCGCCACGGATACCACCTGCTTCGGCGATACGTCCATGTAATCGACGTTCTCCGCAGCAGTTTTGGTAAATTCGTTCTGATGGCGAACGTCTACCAGCTCTTCGGCAAACTCGTTCTTGCTGGTCAGCACCGCGCTGGCCTGAGCAATGACGTACTCCGCTTCGTCGATGGCCGACAGATACTCGATGTTGTCCGTCACCTTACCGTTTTCCACGCGCCGGTAGGGTGTCTCGAGGAAGCCATACTCATTGGTCTGGGAGTAGGTTGCCAGCGAGTTGATCAGGCCGATGTTCGGCCCCTCAGGAGTCTCGATAGGACAGACTCTACCGTAGTGAGTCGGATGCACGTCCCGCACCTCGAAACCGGCTCGCTCGCGAGTCAGTCCACCCGGGCCCAACGCCGAGACACGACGTTTATGAGTTACCTCGGAAAGCGGGTTGTTCTGGTCCATGAATTGTGACAACTGGCTCGATCCGAAAAACTCTTTGATGGCTGCCGCCACAGGCTTGGCGTTGATCATGTCCTGCGGCATCAGCCCCTCGGACTCCGCCAGGCTCAATCTCTCTTTGACCGCACGTTCGACGCGGATAACGCCCACGCGGAACGCATTTTCAGACATCTCACCGACCGAACGAACGCGCCGATTACCCAGATGATCGATGTCATCCACTGCACCATTGCCGTTGCGGATCTCGATCAGCGTGCGGAGCACCTCGATAATGTCCTCGCTACCGAGGATTCCCGCGCCTTCGATGGCATCTCGGCCCAGCCGGCGGTTGAACTTCATCCGGCCTACAGCAGAAAGATCGTAGCGCTCCGTGGAGAAAAATAGATTGGTGAATAGATTTTCCGCCGCTTCCTTGGTTGGCGGCTCGCCCGGACGCATCATGCGATAGACCTCGACCAGCGCCTCAAGCTTGTTACTGGTTGAGTCGATTCGCAGCGTGTCAGAGATATAGGAACCACAATCGAGATCGTTGGTGTAGATCGTCTCGATCTCTTTGACCCCTGCTTCCAGCAACTGATCCAGCACTTCCTCTGTGATGATCGAATTACAGGGCAGGACAATTTCACCACTCTCTTTGTCTACAACGTCGCGAGCCGTGACCCGCTCGAGCAAATACTCGCGCGGAACATCAAGACGTTTGAGTCCGCTCTCTTCGAGCAACCGGACGTGTCGCGCGGTGATTCGACGGCCAAGTTCAACCATCGTATTGCCTTCTTTGTCTTTGATGTCGAACGAAGCAACATCGCCGCGCATCCGCTCGGCACGCAGATTGACCGAAAATCCATCCTTCTTGACATGAAAGATGTTCTTCTCGAAAAACATCTCCAGAATTTCCTCGGCCGTGAACTCGAGCGCCCGCAGTATAATGGTCGCAGGCAGTTTACGGCGGCGGTCAATTCGTACGAATACGCAATCCTTCGGATCAAATTCGAAATCGAGCCACGACCCACGGTAAGGGATCACGCGCGCAGAGTAGAGAAACTTGCCAGAGGAATGGGTCTTACCTCGATCGTGATCAAAGAACACGCCCGGCGAGCGATGCAATTGGGATACCACGACACGCTCGGTGCCGTTGATCACAAAGGTTCCGTTCTGCGTCATGAGCGGAATCTCGCCCATGTAGACCTCCTGCTCCTTGACATCTTTGACTGCCTTGTTGTTGGACTCCTTGTCGTAGATGATCAGCCTGACCTTGACTCGGAGCGGTGCTGCATAGGTAATGCCGCGCAACACACATTCCTTGACATCAAAAGTCGGGTCGCCAAGGCGATACTCGACGTATTCCAATGCCGCGCTACCGGAGTAGCTGACAATCGGAAACACCGAACGAAACGCGGCGTGCAAGCCTACCTCCTGGCGTTTTTTCGGCTCGAGATCCAGCTGGAGGAATTTGCCGTACGAGTCAACCTGGATCGAGAGAAGATATGGAATATCCATCACTCCGGGAAGCTTCCCGAAGTCCTTACGAATACGTTTCTTCTCAGTAAAGCTGTAAGCCATTCGAATCTCCTGCGCTTGGCAGTTGTGTACACCGGGGTATCATTTTCAGTACCCACATACATTGGCTGGCCCGCATCGTCATGCAGACCCCCAACGACGAAAGGCCGGAAATCGAGTGCGCCACCGCACGATCAAGTTCCAGCCGATCGACCGAACTCAAGCTCAGACTACTTGAGCTCAACAGTCGCGCCAGCTTCTTCCAGCTGCTTTTTCAAGTCTTCAGCCTCGCCTTTGCCTGCGCCTTCTTTAACGGCAGACGGAGCTTCGTCCACCAGTGCTTTGGCTTCTCTGAGGCCAAGACCCGTGATCGAACGAACCGCCTTGATCACGTTGACCTTCTTCTCACCTGGAGAGGTGAGAATGACGTCGAACTCATCCTGCTCTTCGGCAGCAGCAGCACCAGCGTCGGCCGCAGCGGGCGCTGCAGCGACTACCGTGGCAGCAGATACGCCAAACTTGTCTTCCATCGATTGAACGAGTTCAACCACTTCCATAACGCTCATCTCTGCGACGGCGTTCAAAATGTCGTCTTTCGACAATGCCATTTTTTTCTCCTAAAGAACCTAAAATCTGTTACCTGTTATTCGGACGAAGCCTGTTTCTGATCACGGACCGCTGCGATGGTGCGAACCAGCTTGCCGGGTACCTCATTAAGAGTCCGAGCCAGTTTGACCAACGGCGCCTGCATGACCGCCATGAGAAGCGCAATTGCTTCATCACGGGTCGGCAGCTTGGCCACGCGATCGATGTCGCTCGCAGCCAGCAACTGACCGCCAATGGACAACGCTTTGACTTCCAAAGCGTCGAACTCCCTGGCGTAGTCCTTGAGCAGACGAGCAGCAGAACCTGGTTCTTCCTGCGAGAACGCAAACATCGTGGGCCCCACCAGCGTCTCGGTGAGACACTCGTATTCGGTTCCCGCAATGGCCCGCCGAGCCAGCGTATTGCGGACAACTCGTAGATAGACACCATTTTCACGCGCCTTGACGCGCATTTCGGTCATCTGATCCACGGTCAATCCGCGATAGTCACTGACTACGGCAGACAAAGCATTCGAAGCAGCTTCGTTGACCTCGGCAACAATTGCCTGTTTGTCTGCAAGTCTCAATGCCATGGTTTCTCCCTATATGCCCACATCGGGCACACGCGATACCGTTGTATCGCACCGCATATCGGATATCGCCGATATCCATGTTTTACGGCGACCCGATCGCGAAACGACACGCGCACGCTGCTCAGGTAACACCGTCTGCGTAGGATATTTTTTAATGACTCGGGCGAGTCGACTGCTCGGTGTGCGGTCTTGCCGAACTCCCGGGCAACCGGCTCGGCCGGTCGTCATCCTACGGTTTTTGACGGCACCGGCTGTTAACTCCGGCCCTTCAAAACTCTTTTCGACTCCAGAGGAGCCGCACCCTCAGCCGCCCAACGATGCCTGGTCGATACTCAGACCGGGTCCCATCGTGGTCGACAGGGTAATTTTCTTCATGTACACGCCCTTCGCCGAGGCGGGCTTGGCCTTCCTCAGATCTTCGACGAGTGCATCCAGATTTGCCTTGATCTTAGCGCTGTCGAAACCGACCTGGCCAACCCGGCCATGAATGATGCCCGCCTTGTCGGTTCGAAACTGGATCTGTCCGGCTTTGGCGTTACTCACCGCCGTTCCTACATCCGGGGTGACGGTACCCGTTTTCGGATTCGGCATCAGGCCCCTGGGGCCGAGAATCTTACCAAGCTGACCCACTAGACGCATGGCGTCGGGTGTCGCGATCAACACGTCGAAATCGAGGTTGCCGCCTTTGATCTGGTCCGCCAGGTCTTCGAATCCGACCTGGTCGGCGCCTGCAGCCGTCGCCTTGTCAGCATTCTCACCCTGAGCAAATACCGCAACTTTCACCGTTTTACCGGTGCCATGAGGCAGCGTGGTGGCGCCTCGGACAGTCTGATCCGACTTTCGGGGATCCACACCGAGATTGATGGATACGTCGAACGCCTCGGCAAACCTGGAATTGGCGATCTCGCTGAGCAGACCCACGGCTTCGTCGATTGGATAGGTCTTTTCCGAATCAACCTTTTCCGCAATGGCTTTCTGTTTCCTGGTCAGCTTGGCCACTACACGCCCTCCGTTTCGATTCCGGCGCTGCGAGCACTTCCAGCAATGATGCGAACAGCCGCGTCCATGTCCGCAGCGGTCAGATCGGGCATTTTCAGCTGCGCAATTTCCTCGAGCTGGGCACGATTGACCCTGCCTACTTTGTCGGTATTCGGTGTACCGCTACCTTTCTCAATCCCGGCCGCTTTTCGCAGCAATACCGATGCAGGCGGAGTCTTGGTAATAAAAGTGAAACTGCGATCAGAGTAAACCGTGATCACAACCGGAATGGGCATGCCCTGTTCCATAGTCTGAGTCTGGGCGTTGAACGCTTTACAGAAATCCATGATGTTCACACCATGCTGCCCCAGTGCCGGACCCACGGGCGGGCTGGGATTTGCCTGGCCCGCTGCCACCTGCAGCTTGATATAGGCCTCTACTTTCTTCGCCATCTACTTCTCCTTGTGGGTGCAAACGTGTGTCGCTGCCCGACCCCGGCGTTGGCCGAGAGCTGGTCAGAACATCACTCCCCGTTTACGAACGAATGCCCGAAGACACGTAGCGCCCGCATTGTATTCAGCCTTTCTCCACCTGGTCGAAATCGAGTTCAACCGGAGTGGAACGGCCCAGAATCGTGACCGCAACATGCAAGCGGCTTTTGTCGTAATTCACTTCTTCGACCACTCCGCTGAAGTCATTGAATGGCCCGTCGACGACCCGGACAATTTCGCCCGGCTCGAATACAGTTTTCGGTGTTGCCTTCTCGCTACCCGCCGCAACGCGGTCCAGAATCGCTTTTGCTTCCGATTCTGTCAGTGGTGCCGGCTGGTCGGCCTTGCCACCGATGAATCCCATGACCCGCGGCGTTTCTTTTACCAGATGCCAGGTGTTGTCATTGAGTTCCATCTGCACCAGTACATACCCGGGAAAAAACTTCCGCTCACTGCGTCGCTTCTGACCGGCTCGCATTTCCACCACCTCTTCGGTGGGAACCAGGATTTCTCCGAAACAATCTTTGAAAGCGGAGAGTTCCACTCGCTCCCGGAGCGTCCGGGCCACGTTTTTCTCGAATCCGGAGTAGGCGTGTACCACATACCACTTCATCGATTTAGTGTTTGCTACCTGTTCTGCCGGACTATCCATCTGCCTATCCATCTATCCTCGGAGAATCTGCGACACCACCCAGCTCAAACTGGAATCCAACAGCCAGAGCAGCAACGCAAATATCAGTACCAACACCAGTACAATCATTGTTGTCTGGGTAGTTTCTTCCCAGCTCGGCCAGACAACACGACGGATCTCGCCTCTTGCCTCTTTGATCAAGGTCCAGGCATTGCGACCACGCTCCGTCTGAATGGTGACTGCAAAGGCGCAGCCACCCAATACCAGCATCGCCACCACCCGATACAGCAGGGATTGATCCTGGTAGTACCAATTGCCGAATACCCCGGCGCCGAGAATGCCGAATACCAGCAACCACTTCAGCCAATCCAGGCCTTGTCCGGTCGTTTCTGAACTCGTACTCAACTTGCGAATCCTGTCATCTGGCAGGCCAGGAGGGAATCGAACCCCCAACCTGCGGTTTTGGAGACCGCTGCTCTGCCAATTGAGCTACTGGCCTAATCTATCGTTCTGTTCGAGAGTGTCAGCAAGTACTCACTTACCGAATTCTTTCCGGATCCAGACGCTTTTTAATGAGCGCCCACCCCGGTGTTTACGGTTGCCAACCGTCGGCTCACTCCTTGATACTCGTCACCACCCCAGCCCCGACGGTTGCGAACCGTCGGCTCATTCCTTGATACTCGTCACCAC
>QIDL01000575.1 GCA_003228415.1 Gammaproteobacteria bacterium
GCACGGTAATCCCGGGATGGCCACCGCGGGAATGGGTGACGTACTTGCCGGGGTGATAGGCGGATTGCTGGCCCAGGGGATGGACGTCGAATCGGCGGCCCTCGTTGGCACCTGTCTGCACGGTCGAGCCGCCGATAAGGCGGCTGAGCGCCTCGGGCAGCGCAGCCTGCTCGCAACGGATCTATACCCCGACCTTGTCACGCTGTTGAAAGAGGCGCCCTGACGGCGCCGGCATGTCTTGTCACACCTGTCAGCATCCCGTTTTCTTGCAGATGAAGCGGCGACCCTGGCGTTTGCCAGGACGCTCATCGAGAGGCTCGGGACGTCGAGCGTGGTATTCCTGCACGGACAGCTCGGCGCTGGAAAGACCACGCTGGTGCGAGGCATACTTCGTGCGTTGGGTCATGATGGGGTGGTGAAAAGTCCGACCTATACACTGCTCGAGCCCTATGAGATCGGAGACAGAATGATCTACCACTTTGATCTCTATCGGATAGCCGACAGCGAAGAACTGGATTTCATTGGCATCGACGAATTGATGGACGCCGAAGCGATCAAATTTGTAGAGTGGCCGGAGCACGGTGGGCGAAGATTGCCGCCCGCCGATGTGGATATCCATCTCAGCCTCGAAGGAGAGGGGCGCCGCGTTGAAGTATTTACCCATTCGTAGCCTGCGATGGCTTGCTGCGGGCCTGAGCCTGGCGATTGCCGTGACAGGTCATGGTGCCGGGTTGTCGTTGCAGAGTGTGCGAATGCACGAGGCGCCCGATTACACCAGGGTGGTTTTCGACATTTCCGGCGCGGTCAGCTATGACCTCTTCGTCCTCGACAACCCGAAACGGGTGGTGGTGGATCTTGCCGATACGGAAGCGGCGGCTTCGTTCGATCCAGCCCTGGTGGCGCTCGGGCGCAAGAGGGTCAGGAGTGTTCGTGGCTCCAAGCGCAGCGAAGGGTATCGGCTGGTGCTCGATGTGGTGGGCGCGCTCGAGCCCAGAAGTTTCACGTTGGAACCCGTCCCACCTTACGGACATCGGCTGGTGGTGGATCTCTACTCCACTGTCAAAGCGGCGAAACCGACCTTCGTGCCGAAACCCGAAGGTAAGCGCGATGTGGTCGTGGCGGTGGATGCCGGGCATGGGGGTGAAGACCCGGGTGCCAGCGGTCCCAAGGGCATTCGTGAGAAGCACATAGTGATGAACATTGCGCGGCTCCTGAAACAGAAGCTGGATGCGACGGAAGGCTATCGTGGGGTCATGGTTCGTACCGGTGACTACTATCTTGTTCACCGCAAACGTACCGAGATTGCCCGGGATGCGGGGGCGCATCTTTTTGTTTCGATTCACGCCGATGCATTCAAGGGCCCGGGAGTCGACGGTGCCTCGGTGTACACGCTTTCCGATCGAGGGGCCACCAGTGAAACGGCCCGCTGGCTGGCGGAGAGTGAGAACAGCTCCGATTTGATCGGCGCCGGGGTCAATGAGGTGGTGAGTGGGGAGCAGGGCGACTATCTGCTCAAGGCCATACTCGAGGTATCCATGGACGCCAATAGATCGGCGAGCATCGAGGTGGGTGAGTGGGTCCTCGATAAGCTCGACGGGGTAACCAAGTTGCATAAAAAGCGCGTCGAACAGGCGGGTTTTCTGGTGTTGAAGTCACCCGATGTGCCATCGATCCTGGTAGAAACAGGATTCATCTCCAACCCGGCAGAAGCGCATCGGCTGAATTCACCCGGGTTTCAGGAGAAGATTGCGCTGGCGCTCTTTGTCGGCATACGCAATTACATGGAGAGCCGGGCGCCGGAAGGCACCCTCATCGCCTGGCGCCGTGAGCAGGGTGGTCAGCGGTACACCATCGCCAGGGGTGACACGCTCTCTGGTATTGCCGTGCGCCATGGCACCAGTACCCGCCGAATCAAGGAAGCCAACGGGATGGCAAACGATCGGATCAGAGTCGGCCAGGTCATCACCATCCCGGCCGGGTGATGACGCGCGCGCTCCTGCGCGCCGATTTCGCGCTCCTGCGCGCCGATTTCGCGCTCCTGCGCGCCGATTTCACTTCCGGACCAGGACTCTCATAGAATGCCGATCATGGCCGAGCGCATCCACCAACTCTCCGACCTAGTCTCGAATCAGATCGCTGCCGGTGAGGTGGTGGAGCGACCCGCATCGCTGGTCAAGGAACTCATTGAAAACAGTCTCGATGCCGGGGCAACGCGAATCGAAGTGCGCACGGAGCAGGGTGGCGTGAAACGGGTGCTGGTTCGGGACGATGGGGTCGGCATACATCCGGACGATCTGAGGCTGGCGGTGGGTCGGCACGCCACCAGCAAAATTGCCAGTGCCGATGATCTCGATGGGGTAACGAGCCTGGGCTTCAGAGGCGAAGCGCTGGCGAGTATGGCGTCGGTCGCCCGATTGTCGATCACCGCAAGGCGGGCGTCGAGTGATCAGGGTCAGCGACTGGAGATAGATGGAGGGCGTGAGATTGCTTTCACTCCCGCAGCCCACCCGGTAGGGACCACGGTCGATATCACAGACCTGTTCTTCAACACTCCAGCCCGGCGAAAATTCCTCAAGGCGGAGCGGACCGAACAGGGCCATATCGATCGGGTTGTTCGAAGCATCGCTCTGGCGCATTTCGATGTGAGCCTGGAACTGAACCAGGGATCCGGCCGCGGGATCCTGTCGCTGCCTGGGGGAGCACCGGAGAGCAGGCTTGCCGGTGTACTGGGTACCGAGTTTGTCGTGCGATCGATAGTGATCGACGAATCGGCGCCAGGTCTACGCCTCAGTGGTTGGGTGGGGCTGCCGACCCACTCACGGAGCCAGACGGATCAACAATACTTTTTTGTCAACGGCCGAATGGTCAGGGACAAGCTGGTTGCCCACGCCATCCGCCAGGCCTATCGGGATGTGCTGTTCCATGGCCGGCATCCGGTATTCGTGCTGTTTCTGGAGCTGCCTCCCACGGCCGTTGATGTCAACGTGCACCCCACCAAACACGAGGTGCGATTCCGCGACGCGCGCAACATCCATGATTTCATCTTCGGTAAGCTGAATCGGGCGTTGCGCGATGTGCGGCCGGATACCGCAGCGCCGGCAAGACCGACGCTGCCGGCCCGGGATGGGGTACCGCGGCAACCGGCGCTGATGTTGCACTCTTCCCGATTAGACGACCGCGAGGTGCGGGAAGCGGGAGGTCTCCCGCTGTCTGGTGGGTTGGAAGTGGAGTCGAACCCGGCTGAAATCCCACCCATGGGATTCGCGGTGGCTCAGCTGCACGGTATCTACATTCTTGCTGAGAATGCCGATGGTCTGGTGGTGGTGGATATGCATGCCGCCCATGAGCGGATCACCTACGAAAAATTGAAGCAGCAGCTGGGCTCGAAGTCCGTGGTACGTCAGCGCTTGTTGGTGCCAGAGACATTGAATGTCAGCGAATCAGAGGCCGAAAGGGTGGAAGACGTGGCTGAATCGCTCGTCGAGCTGGGTCTGGTTCTCGAGCGCAGCGGCCAGCAGGCGGTGACCATCCGTGAGGTGCCCGCACTGCTGGCAGACGCAGCGGCTGAGTTGCTGGTGCGCGATCTGCTGGCGGACTTCGCGGCTCTGGGCACCAGCCAGCGCCTCGAAGTGGCCGCCGAAGAACTACTGGCGACCATGGCTTGCCATGGCTCGGTGCGGGCGAATCGGCAATTAACGGTACCGGAGATGAACGCGCTCCTGCGTGAGATGGAGCAGACCGAAAATGCCGGCCAGTGCAATCACGGCCGGCCCACCTACCTGGTCCAGTCTCTCGTTGATCTCGATCGGTTGTTTTTGCGCGGGCAATAGGCACTCGCGCATGGTGATGGTTGAGCGACCCTTGATCCTGGCGTTGGTAGGGCCCACCGCGGTCGGCAAAACCGATGTCGCGTGTGAGCTGGCCGAACGCTTCCCGGTTTCATTGATCAGTCTCGACTCCACCCAGGTGTACCGGCAAATGGACATTGGAACGGCAAAACCGGACCTCGCGGTGCGCGAACGCCATCCCCACGCCCTCATCGACATCCGCGACCCGGCGCAGCCCTATAGTGCGGCGGATTTCTTGCGGGACGCGGATGCGGCCATTCTGGCCGCGCTGGCAGCCGACCGCATTCCGCTGCTGGTCGGTGGCACCATGCTGTATCTGAAGGCCTTTCGAGACGGCCTGGCGCCCATGCCATCTGCCGATGTCGCGTTACGCGCGCGGTTGGCCGAGCAGGGCCGTTCACTCGGTAGATTGGCCATGTTTGAACGTCTCAAGGCAGTGGATCCCCAGGCGGCAGCGCAGATTCATCCCAACAACGTAACGAGGGTGCAACGTGCTCTCGAGGTCTACGAACTCACCGGAAAGCCCATGACCAGCTTCTGGTCCGAGGGTGAAGGAGTAACGGCACGGCTCGGCGCCAGACTGCAGGAGTTTGCCATCGAGCCGGACAGTCGTCAGGCACTGCACGAGCGAATCGCGGTGCGGTTTGCAGCGATGCTCGAGGCCGGCTTTGTCGACGAGGTTGCCCGGCTTCGTGGGCGAGGAGATCTGCACCTCGATCTACCGTCGATGCGGGCGGTCGGCTATCGGCAGATCTGGGATTATCTGGCAGGCACGATCGATGCGTCGGAGATGCACGAAAGGGCGTTGGCAGCCACGCGCCAGCTCGCCAAACGACAGTTCACCTGGTTACGCAGTTGGACCGGAATCGAATCGCTGAGATGGGGTCAACCGGCGGTTATTGCCCAGCAGATCGGCCAGCGGGCGCACCTTGCAAAACCCTGAGGGTGTGGCCATAGTGGGCTGCAAACAATAAGGACAGCGGGGTCCGCGGAGTTACGGCACCGGACTATCCGCCATAACAAGGAGACAGAAATGTCAAAAGGGCATTCGTTACAAGACCCTTATCTCAATACGTTACGCAAGGAGCGTATCCCGGTCTCAATTTATCTGGTAAATGGGATCAAGCTGCAGGGGCAAATTGAATCTTTTGATCAATTTGTGGTTCTGCTGCGCAATTCGGTGAGTCAGATGGTCTATAAGCATGCCATCTCGACCGTTGTGCCCTCGCGTAATGTGCGTATTTCCAATACCACCGGGGTCGAAGAAGAGGCAGAAACCGAAAAGGCATAGTAGACGCGTCCGGTAACGGTCGCGGCATGCCATCAGGAGCATCGTTGTTTTTTGATCGTCCGGAAGCTGGCCGCAGATCGGTCATCCTCCAGGTTCATTTTCGTAGCCGCCAAGCGAAGGCCCGTGCTGGCGTAGCCCTCTCGACGGCGCTGGCCCCTGCCTCGCTCGATGAGTGTGTGGAGCTGGCCCGTACCGCCGCAGTCGACGTGGTGGATACGGTCACTGCAACTCGTGATCACCCGCACCCACGCTGGTATGTCGGGAGCGGCAAGCTGGATGAACTCAAGCGACGCCTGGAGCTGGCGAATGCGGATCTGCTGATCGTGAATCACGAGCTCGGTGCCGGTCAGCAACGCAATCTGGAACAGGCTCTCAGCTGTCGCGTCATGACGCGAACGGAGTTGATACTTTCCATCTTTGCGGATCGTGCCCGTACCTACGAAGGCAATTTACAGGTGGAGCTTGCCCAGCTGAAACACGCTCAGACCCGTCTGGTCCGCGGTTGGACCCATCTGGACCGACAGAAAGGCGGGATCAACCTTCGAGGTGCGGGCGAAACACAGCTCGAACTCGACCAGCGGATGCTGGAGGATCGGATTAAGGTGTCAGAGCGAAAGCTCGCACAGGTGGCTCACCGGCGAGCACTCGGTAGACGCCGCAGAGATCGGTCGAACACCCCGACGATTTCGCTGGTAGGCTATACCAACGCCGGAAAGTCGACACTATTCAACAGGCTGACCTCGGCGGAGGTGCTTACTGAAGACACATTGTTTGCAACGCTCGATCCCACCATGCGCAAGCTCCAGGTCGATGGCCTGGGGGAAGTGGTGCTGGCCGATACGGTTGGCTTCATCAGCCACCTGCCCCACTCGCTGATTGAAGCATTCAAGGCGACGCTGGAAGAGGTTGCCAGCGCCGATCTGCTGCTCCACGTAGTGGATTGCGCGACACCCGACCCGGAGGCCCACATCAATGAGGTCAATGCGGTGTTGGCTGAGATTGGTGCTCTGGAAATCCCGACCATCATGGTGTACAACAAAATCGATACGTGTGACGACGCAACTCGAGTGGCCGGTGTCGATGCAATCAGGGTCAGCGCGATGACGGGCGAAGGACTTGCGCGCCTGGTTGAAGCAATTGCAGACCGACTCGGAGTCAGCGAGCCGCGTGAGGTGCTGTTGGCGCCTGGAGATGGCCGCACCAGGGCCTGGCTGTATCGGCTCGGTGCGGTCATTGGCGAATCAATCCACGAAGATGGGTGTGTGGCGCTCACGTTGAGAGCGAATGCAGCGTTGTTGTCGCGTCTCGAGGCAGAACCTGCGGTTCTATTGCAGCGAGCCGAGCCCGTCCATAAACTCTCAACTCTGGGACTGACGAATTCCGCAGATAGTGCGGATGTATATTCATAATGGAGCATAGTTAAATGGCTTGGAACGAGCCCGGTGGCGGCGATAAGGACCCCTGGGGTGGCCGGGGAGAGCAAGGGCCGCCGGATCTGGATGAAGCGTTCAAGAAACTTCAGGCACAACTTGCCGGAATTTTTGGCGGTGGTGGTGGCGGTGGTGGCGTTGGATTCAGTCCCGGTTTGATTGGCCTGATTGTGGTCGGGCTGGTGATTGTCTATTTTGGATTCGGGGTATATCAGCTCGATGCCCAGGAGCGGGGCGTGGTATTTCGTTTCGGCAAGGCCCAGGAAGATATCGTGATGCCCGGCTTGCACTGGAATCCGCCGGTAATCGATGCGGTGGCGAAGGTCAACGTCACACGCCTGAATTCTCTCAGCCACAAGGCACTGATGCTCACCGAAGACGAAAATATCGTCGATGTCAGTCTCACCGTGCAGTGGGTGGTAAAAAACCCGGTGGACTACCTGGTGCGAGTGCGTAATCCGCGAATCAGCCTGGACCACGCCACCGAAAGCGCGCTGCGCCATGTGGTGGGCAGCTCTGGCATGGACCAGGTCATTACCGATGGCCGCGCAGCCATTGCCGTTGAGGTACAGGAACGGCTGCAGACCTATCTGGATTCCTACGGAACCGGAATTCTGATCAGCAAGGTGAATATCGACGAGAGCGCGCCGCCGAATCAGGTACGGGATGCATTCAACGATGTGCAGAAAGCCAAGGAAGACGAGCAGCGTACCATCAACGATGCCAATGCCTATGCCGAGAGCGTCATTCCGGAAGCGCGCGGTGAAGCTCAGAAGCAGATCGAGCAGGCCAGCGCCTATCGAGATCAGGTGATCGCGAGGGCCGAAGGTGAGGCTGATCGATTCACCAAGCTACTCACTGAATATCAGTTGGCTGAACGGGTAACCCGGGACAGACTCTATATCGATGCCATGGAATCCCTGCTCTCTCGCAGCAGCAAGATCATGATAGACGTGGAAGGTGGCAACAACATGCTCTACCTGCCACTCGACCGACTGGGTCGTTCCTCTTCTATTGGGGGCGCCAGCCGGGAATCGGTGAGTTCGGCCGCCGACGCCATTCTTCAGGAACTGAACGACAGGATAGCCTCCGGGCGCCTCAGGGAAAGCAGGTAAGTAAGCAATGAGTCTACAAAACGTCATCCTGATTTTTATTGCTGTGGTGGCGATCTTTCTCGCCATGGATACCGTCTACACCGTGCACCAGACGGAGCGCGCCATCCTCTTGCGCTTTGGTGCGGTGGTGAACGCCGACGTGGGGCCGGGACTGCATTTCAAGATGCCCATCGCCGAAGAAATCAAACGGGCAGACGGTCGGGTGCTGACCCTCGACTCCACTCCGGAGACCTATTTCACTCTGGAAAAGAAGCCTCTGATCGTCGACTCCTTCGTCAAATGGCGCATTTCGGATGTCGAGGGCTACTACACGGCAACCGCGTTCGATGAACGCCAAGGCGAGAGAATTCTTCAGGAGCGGGTCAATGAGGGACTCCGCAACCAGATCAGCCGCCGCGATATGCATGAGGTGGTATCCGGTGAGCGGGACAAGCTCATGGCGGAGTTGAAGATCCAGCTGAACGACATCATGCATGAAGATGCAGGCATCGAGGTGGTGGACGTTCGGGTCAAACGTATCGATCTGCCGCCGGAAGTTTCCTCGTCTGTCTACGAGCGGATGAACTCGGAACGGCAGATCGAAGCGCGCCAGTTTCGCGCTCAGGGGCGCGAGCTGGGCTTGGGAATTCGCGCGGATGCAGAACGGCAGACGATCGTTATCGAAGCCAATGCCTATAAGATCTCGGAAGAAACTCGCGGTGACGGCGATGCCAAGGCGGCCTCGGTCTATGCCTCGGCGTTCAACAAGGACCCGGATTTTTACGAGTTCTATCGCACCCTCAATGCCTACGGCAGCGTCTTCAACGACAAAAGCGATATACTGGTACTCGATCCAAAGGGTAAATTCTTCAAATTCCTCAAGGGCGACGAAGATCAATAGGTCCTTGCGTGAAGTCAATAGGTCCTTGCGTGAAGTATGTGTGACGTGGATGAAATGAGTTTGCCATTGGCGGTTGCCGAGTCATGGTGATCGGGGCAGTCGTGCGCCGTCGCTCGACTTCGTCAGCCAGCCGAATCAAGTAGTCGAACCAGATACCGAGCACTCTATGGCAGATCGTAATTGGCGTTTGCCCGCGGGGGTAGATGAGCTTCTTCCTCCCGATGCCTGGGCGCTGGAGCTGTTACGTCGGCGGGTATTGGACGTATTTCGCACCTGGGGCTTCGAGTACATTGATCCGCCCCTTGTCGAGTATCTGGACGCACTGCTGGTGGGCGCCGGGGACGACATGGATCTGCAGACGTTGAAAACGGTGGATCAGAGGAGCGGACGCATGCTTGGCGTTCGTGCGGACATGACAGCCCAGGCAGTTCGGGTGGATGCTCACAGCCTGCCGGTGGAAGGCGTACAGCGGCTGTGTTACGCGGGTAGTGTCGTTTTTGCGAATCCCGTTTCTCCACTGGATGTCCGCAACCCCGTGAAGGCGGGCGCAGAGTTGTTTGGCGCCAGCAGCTTGAGGGCGGATGCAGAGGTCATTGCGCTGATGCTCGATGTACTGCGGAAGACGGGAATCGGTGATCCGATTCTGGTGCTGGGGCATATGGGCATCTATCAGAGCCTGGTCTCAAGCCTGGAACTTTCGCCCGCTCGCGAAGCGGAACTGTTCGCCGCGGTGCAGAGCAAGGCCGAAGCAGATATCGCCAGATTGCTCGAAGACCACCCCCTGCGGCAGGTGTTGGGAAAGTTGCCGACGCTCATGGGTGAACGTGAGGTTCTGGCCGAGGCGCGAGCCTGCCTGGCTGATGCTGGTGAGGCCGTTGAGCTGGCCATCGGTCAGCTGGAGTCGTTGGCCGACCTCGTCTCGGCCCAGTCGCCTGGTGTTACGCTCAGATTCGATCTGGCCGAATTGGTCGGATACGGCTATCACAACGGCCCGGTATTTTCCGCCTATCAGGCCGATCTGGGTCGGGCGTTGGCCCGGGGCGGGCGTTATGACGGCATCGGCGCGGCGTTCGGTCGAGCGCGACCGGCTACCGGATTTGATGTGATCTTGAATGAGCTGGCGACCATCGGCGAGATGGATGCAGCGATCTGGGTGCCGTGGGTCGACGACCCGGGGAGCCGGTCGGAACTGCACCAACAGCTACGGACGTTGCGAGCCGATGGCAACGTGGTGGTGGTGGCCTTGAGCGCAGAAGATGGATGCCCGGCGCGTTGCGACAGGGTGCTGAACAAACAAGGTGAAGGCTGGGTCATCGATCCGGCTTCGCGGTGATGGGTATGGAGTTCCATGGGACGTAACGTCGTGGTCTTAGGGACCCAGTGGGGCGACGAAGGCAAGGGTAAGGTCGTCGATCTGCTCACCGAACGGGTCAATGCGGTGGTGCGCTTCCAGGGGGGGCACAATGCCGGTCACACGCTGGTGATTGACGGTGAAAAAACCGTTCTCCATCTGATTCCTTCGGGCATATTGCGCACCAATGTGCAGTGCTTTATCGGCAATGGGGTGGTACTCGAACCTCATGCGCTGTTGAGGGAAGTGGTGAGCCTTGAAGAACGCGGCGTGTCGGTGCGCGAACGGCTGTTCATCTCCCCCGCCTGCCCGTTGATCCTGCCTTATCACGTGGAGCTGGATCTGGCTCGCGAAGAGGCGCGCGGCGCCCAGAAAATCGGCACCACGGGTCGCGGTATCGGGCCGGCCTACGAGGACAAGGCGGCCCGAAGGGGCGTTCGCGTTGGCGACATGTTTTACTGGCAGGGGTTCGCCGCCAAACTTTCCGAGGTCATGGAGTATCACAACTTCATGCTGGTGAACTACTACAAAGCCAAGCCTGTGGACTTTCAACAGACGCTCGATGATTGCGCCCGCATCGCCGAGCAGATTCAAGCCATGGTGGCCGACATTGTGCCAATGCTGCACGGATTGCGCGAAGCCGGCCAATCTATCCTGTTCGAAGGTGCACAGGGTGCGTTGCTCGACGTCGACCTCGGTACTTATCCGTTCGTGACCTCCTCGAATACCACTGCCGGGGGGACCGCCGTAGGCAGCGGTTTCGGTCCGCGCTATCTGGACTATATTCTTGGTATCACCAAGGCTTATTCGACCCGGGTCGGATCGGGACCTTTCCCGACCGAGCTCTTCAACGACACCGGGGTTCGTCTTGCCAGGCGTGGCAACGAATTTGGTGCCACCACCGGTCGCCCCCGGCGCTGTGGCTGGTTCGATGCGGTGGCACTCCGGCAGGCGGTGCAGATCAACAGTATCTCGGGGTTGTGTCTGACCAAGCTCGATGTGCTGGATGGACTGGAGCAGATCAACATCTGTACCGGATACGAACAAGCAGACGGAGTGGCAGGCTCACCGAGATTTGCCAGCGAGTACTATGCGGAGATCACGCCGGTTTACGAGACACTGCCGGGCTGGCAGGGCAACACCATGGGGATCCGGGACTACCACGACCTGCCGGACGAAGCGCGAACCTATCTGAGACGTATCGAGGAAACGGTGGGCGCGCCCATCGATATTATCTCCACCGGTCCGGATCGTGCGGAGACCATCGTGCTCAACGATCCCTTTCAGTAAACTGAACCCGCGCGGGTAGGAGAGCCGGTCATGGCGTTGGATTCAAAATTGCTGGAACTGCTGGTCTGTCCGGTCAGCAAAACTTCACTGACCTACAAAAAGGATGCCGATGAACTGTGGTGTCGCGGCAGCGGCCTGGCCTACCCGATTCGTGATGGTATTCCGGTGATGCTGGCGGAAGAGGCGCGTCAGTTGACCGACGCCGAAAGACGGAGTCTGAAGGCATGAGCCCGTTCCGAGCGGCGTGTGGGAGTCGTTACGATTAGTTACAATGCCAGGCCGTTTTTCGTCAAGGTAGCGTGTTCGGAATGAACAAAGCGGAACTTGTCGCCATCAACAACATGCCGGATGTGGCTCGGCACGAGTTGCAGATGCCCCATGTCACCCTGGATTGGGTGGGTATGAGTGGTATCCATCAGCCGTTGCTGATCAAGGATGGCAACAAGATCAACCAGGTTCAGTCGCTGGTCCAGATCTATGTGAATCTGGGTGATGAGCTGGCCAAAGGCATCCACATGTCGCGGCTCTATCTGATCCTGGACGAACACTCGGATACCCGTCCACTCAGCACGGCGGGCTTGAAGCTTTTGTTGAAGAGCCTGCTGGAATCTCATCGGGATCTGTCGACCCGTGCCTTTATCCAATTCGACTTCGATTACTACCTCAGGCGTCCTGCGCTGGTCAGCGACAATTCGGGCTGGAACTCCTACCCGGTCTCCATCCGCGGTGAGATGGTGGATGGCAGAATCACGCTGGAGCTGAAGCTGTGTGTGCAGTACTCGTCCACCTGTCCCTGCTCGGCGGCGCTCGCAAGGCAGCTCATTCAACAGCAGTTCAGAAGCGATTTTGGCACCGGCGGCCAGGTGTCCACCGATGAGCTAGCATCCTGGCTCGGGACCGAGCAGGGCATCGTCGCCACACCTCATAGTCAACGCAGCGACGCGAGGGTGCTGGTTCGCCTCCAGGACGGAATCGAACATTTCCCCATCACAGATCTCATCGATGCAGTGGAAGAGACCCTCAAAACGCCTGTGCAGACCGCGGTCAAACGCGAAGATGAACAAGCTTTTGCGCTCTTGAACGGTCAGAATCTCATGTTCATAGAAGATGCCGGCCGCAAACTCAAAGACTGCCTGGACGCGGATTCGCGTCTCAGTGATTTCTGGGTACGCATCGAGCATCACGAATCACTGCACGCCCACGACGCAGTTGGCGTATTCATCAAAGGGGTGGACCAGGGATATGCGCCCACGCCGTAGCCAGGGGCCAAGTCATGACTGAGGTTGTCATCAGCGGTGCAGGGCTCTGGAAACCGGAGCACACCATCAGCAACGAAGAGTTGGTGGAGAGCTACAACGCTTATGCCACACGCTTCAACGAGGAGCATGCTGCCGCCATCGAACAGGGTGCGGTGGTCGAAAAACCGCTATCCAGCGCCGAGTTCATCGAGAAGGCTTCGGGAATCAGGCAGCGCTATGCCTACGTGAAAGAAGGCATCCTCGACATCGGGCGAATGCGACCGAAAATCGCTCGACGGCAAGAAGACGAACTGTCGCATCAGGCGGAAATTGCCCTGAACTCGGCTCGCCTGGCGCTGGATGCCGCCGGCAAGAGCGGCGATGATATCGACCTGGTCATTGTTGGTTGCGCCTATACGGAGCGATCCTATCCGGCCATCGCCATCGAGGTTCAGCAGCGGCTCGGCATCACCGGTACCGGCTTCGACATGCTGGTGGCCTGCTCGGCAGCGACTTTCGCCCTGCAACGCGCCCATGACGCCATCACGGCGGGCTCGGCCCGTGCGGTGCTGGTGATCAATCCGGAACTGACCTCACCACAGGTGAATTACACCGACCGGGACAGCCACTTCATCTTCGGTGATGTCTCCACCGCAATGGTGCTCGAAAGCGCCGAGACCTGCACGTCGGCACACAGCTATACCGTGCTTGGCAGCAAGTCCCAGACGGTCTTCTCCAACAACATCCGCTCTAATTTCGGCTATGTCGCCTATGCCCAGGATGTGGATGCTTATTGTGACGAAAATCTGTTTCACCAGAACGGCCGCAGTGTGTTCAAGGAGGTCTGCCCCATGGCGGCCGCACATCTCAAGGATCAGATCGAAGCCGTCGGTCTCACGGTGCCGGACATCAAACGCTGGTGGCTGCATCAGGCCAACATCAACATGAATCTGTTGATCGTCAGGCGCTTGCTGGGTCGGGACGCGAACAATGAAGAGGCGCCCATCGTGCTCGATGAGTTCGCCAACACCGCCTCGGCCGGATCCATCATTGCGTTCTGTCTCCACCACGAGGATCTGGCCGCCGGAGACCATGGTGTGCTCTGCTCGTTTGGGGCCGGTTATTCCATCGGCTCGCTTGTGGTTCGAAAGCGCTAGGTCGACCCGCCTCCCCTCCCTCACGCTATGGCCGGGTCATCGAAAACCGCTATCTATGCCGCTCTGATTGGCAATTCGCTCATCGCTCTGACCAAATTCGCAGCGGCCACCATCAGCGGCAGCGCGGCCATGTTCTCGGAAGGCATTCACTCGCTGGTGGATACCGGCAACCAGGTGTTGTTGCTGTATGGATTGAAAAAGGCCGAAAAGCCACCGGACGCGGAGTTCCCTTTCGGCTACGGCAAAGAGGTGTACTTCTGGAGCTTCGTGGTCGCGATCCTGATCTTTGGTCTGGGTGCGGGCATATCCATTTACCAGGGCTGGAACCATCTGGGTGATCGGGGACCCATGGAAAACCCGACCATCAACTACGTTGTGCTCGGATTCGCCATCGTGTTCGAAGGCGGCGCCCTGTTCGTGGCGTTTCGAGAGTTCAATCGAAGCCGCGGTACCACAGGCATTATTCAGGCGGTTCGGCGTGGTAAGGACCCCACCCTGTTCGTTGTCGTGTTCGAGGACAGCGCCGCGCTGCTCGGCCTGCTGTTCGCATTGGTTGGTGTGAGTTTGTACCAGATCACCGGAGATCCGGTCTACGATGCGCTGGCGTCCATCGGCATCGGTGTGATTCTGGCGTTGACGGCTGGCTGGCTCGCCTTCGAGAGCAAAGGGCTGCTGATCGGTGAGAGCGCCTCGCCTGAAATTGTCGCCGCTATAACCGAGATTACACAACAGGATACGCGGGTGCTCACAACCAATGAGGTGGCGACCCTGCACATGGGTCCCGCCCACATCATCGTGACCTTGAGCCTCGATTTTGTGGATGGCATCGATTCCTCGGAAGTGGAGGCGGCGGTGACGGAGCTGAACCGGTCCATCAAAGCCATCGACCCGGCGATCCGGCGGGTGTTCGTAGAGGCAGAGCGCACCCAGGATCACCTTTCTGCTGAGCCGCCAGGTTGGCTTCCCCCTCCTCCTCATGCCTGAAAAGGAGCCTGAAAAGGAGCCTGATCGGTTCAAGACTCGGCCCTGGTCAGAATATGTGGCGTACCCGGTATCGGAAATGCGTTCACGGGCAGCAGGCTTTGCCGATGATCTCCAGCGTCGCCGCAGTATCCGTCAGTTCGACGAGCGCCCGGTGCCTGCGGAAGTGATCCGCGACTCTTTGCGATCCGCCGCATCCGCGCCGAGTGGCGCCAACAAGCAACCCTGGCACTTCGTGGTAGTGAGCGACACAGCAACCAAGCAGCGGATCCGCATGGCGGCGGAAGCGGAGGAGCGGATGTTCTACCAGCAGCGGGCGCCGGAGTCCTGGCTGGAAGATCTGGCCGCACTGGGTACCGATGAGCAGAAG
>QIDL01000326.1 GCA_003228415.1 Gammaproteobacteria bacterium
GCGGTCTCCAAGGTGGGTATTCGACCGATCGTTTTTCGCCAGGAGCGCGGTGCGATCAATGCCGTGGATGGGTATACGCGCCAGATGCGAGGCAAGGTGCCGGGCATCTTCGCGTGCCAGTCCGGGCCTGGCGTTGAAAATTCTTTTGGCGGTATCGCGCAAGCCTATGGTGAGGCGGTACCGCTGATATTCCTGCCTCTGGGCGCCGGCCTCGGTGGCTACGATGTGAGCCCGAACTTTTCAGCCACCAGAAACTATCAACACATCACCAAAGAGGCGTTGTCGATCGATCGAGTCGACCGCACGGTCAGCCAGATCCGCAGGGCGTTTCATAGCGTCAAACACGGTCGTCCCGGACCTGTGCTGGTGGAAATGCATCCCGATGTGTTAATGGGAGACGTTCCCGAACACGCCACCAGTTACAGCCCTTCTAAAACGTTCAGCTACGCGCCGAGCCGCAGTGATGTCAAAGACGCGGCGAAGGCTCTGCTCGAAGCCAGGCGTCCGGTGATCTGGGCCGGCCAGGGGGTGCTCTATGCGGATGCCACCAGGCAACTCGAAGAGCTTGCCGAGTTGACACAGATCCCGGTGATCACAACCATGGAAGCCAAGAGCGCCTTTCCGGACGCGCATCCTCTGGCGCTGGGTTCCGCCAATCGAACTGCGCCGAGAAACGTGTTCAAGTGGCTGGGTGAATCGGATCTGGTGTTTGCCGTCGGTTCGGGCCTCACCAGAACCACTTTCGGCATTGACATCCCACCGGGCAAAATCCTGATCCACTCCACGGTATCCGCGGAAGACATCAACAAGGATTATGCGGTGGATATCGGGCTGGTGGGTGACGCCGGACTGACGCTGGACATGCTGATCGATGAAGTCAGAGCATCGATCGGGGAATCGGGTCGCGATACAGATCAGGCACTGGCCGGGGAAATAGCCGGTGGTCGTGCCGAATGGCTGGCGCAATGGCAGCCTCTTCTGAACTCGGACGAAGCGCCGATCAATCCCTATCGTGTGATCAACGAGATCAACAAGGCCGTTGATCATGACAACACCGTGCTGACCCACGATGCAGGCAATCCGAGGGATCAGATCATGCCTTTCTATAAGGCAACTTCGGCGCTTGGGTATATCGGCTGGGGTAAGACGACCCATCTGGGATACGGCCTCCCGCTCATGATCGGTGCCAAGCTGGCGGATCCGTCCAGGTTCTGCATGAACTTCATGGGAGATCTGGCGTTCGGGCATACCGGCCTCGAAATCGAAACGGCGGTGCGAGCAGAAATCCCGATAACGACCGTGATCGTGAACAACTTCACCATGGGCGGCTATGACAAAAGCATGCCAACCGCCATGGAGAAATATGGCGCCGGTAATCAAACGGGTGATTTTGCGAAGGTTGCCCGGGCTCTTGGAGCAAGGGGCATCAGAGTCGAAAAACCGGCGGGGATTGCGCCCGCACTGCAGGAAGCTCAGATCGCCAACAAAGAAGGTGAGGTGGTGGTGATCGAGATCATTACCCGCCAGGATACGCGATTCTCCCGGTATGACGATCTGCTCAAAAAATAGCCACGGAAGATGGCAGCGTTTTATTCAGTTGAAGGGGGCCTTCCATGTTCGATCGTGTTCTGATCGCCAATCGTGGCGAAATCGCGATTCGTATTGCCAGGGCGGCGGCTTCGCTTGGTGTCGAATCGATCGGTGTCTATGCACCGGTTGATTCGTTGTCGTTACACACCCGGGCCACATCCGAGGCGCTCGAACTCAGGGTGCCTGGCGGTGATGGCGGTGATCCCATTGGCGCCTATCTCGATGCGCAGGGGCTGGTTGAGTTAGCCAGAGCGAACGGTTGTGATGCCGTGCATCCGGGCTACGGTTTTCTGTCGGAGAACGCGGCGTTTGCCGCCTTATGCGAATCCGCAGGGATCAACTTCATCGGCCCGTCTCCCGCCGCGCTGGCTTTGTTTGGCGATAAGGTGCGATCTCGAAGGCTGGCACAGGAACTGGACATCCCGGTGATCCCGGGGAGCCCTCAGGTACTGGCCTCGGCGGCAGAAGCCGTGGCACTCGCCGGTGATATCGGCTTTCCGGTGATGCTCAAGGCCTCTGCCGGAGGGGGTGGGCGTGGGATGCGCGTGGTTGAAGATGCCGAGGCAATGACCGATGCCTTCGAGCGTTGCCGGGGAGAAGCGCAAGCAGCATTTGGCAACGCTGAATTGTTCCTGGAGCAATTGATCAGCCGCCCGCGCCATGTCGAGGTACAGATACTGGCCGACTCCCGTGGCGATGTGGTGCATCTGCATGAGCGGGACTGCTCGGTACAGTTCCGAAATCAGAAAGTCGTGGAGATCGCACCTGCGCCGGGACTGGACGTTGATTTGCGGGATAAAATCCATGCCGATGCCGTCAAGTTGGCGCAGGCAGCACAGTACAGAAACGCCGGGACTGTGGAGTTCCTTGTTTTACCAGAGACCGGCGAATACTTCTTCATAGAGTGTAATCCGCGCATCCAGGTGGAGCACACCATCACCGAGCAGGTAATGGGCGTCGATCTGGTAGAGGCGCAATTCCGGATTGCCTGCGGCGCGACCCTCGAAGACATCGGTCTTGCCGATCAGGATGCGGTGGGTGCTCCGCGTGGATTTGCCGTGCAGGCTAGGGTTGTTGCACAGGGCGCCGGGACTCTCACCGCCTATAAGGAACCCTCAGGGGTCGGCATACGGGTAGATGCCAACGGTTATGTCGGCTATGCACCACCGCCTCAATTCGACCCGTTACTTGCCAAGGTCATCGGCACATCCGCTGCCGGATCGACGTTTGCCGCCGCGCTCGATCGTACCTGTCGGGCGCTGGATGAATTCCACATAACCGGTCTGCCGACAAACCTGCCGCAACTGCGTACGATTCTGGCGAGCGAAACCGTCAGAGCGGGTGCTGCGAGAACGTCTCTGCTCATGGAAGAACCGGCGCTGAATTACTCGACAGCCGGAATGACGCCGGTTGGCCGCACCCTTGCGTTGCTCGACCAGCAGTTTCTGACCTTGGGTGTCTCGCAGGCAGCGGCTCCGCTACCGGCGGTGGGACCGAGCCTGCCGGTGGGTGATGGCGAGCGTGGCATCGAGGTGCCGATGGCGGGAAGGGTGGTTGAACTGAATGCCGCGGTCGGAGACAAGGTTGCTGCGGGCGATACGTTGCTTGTGGTCAGCGCTATGAAGATGGAATCGATCGTTACAGCCCCCTGCGCGGGCGAACTGACTGCGCTTCAGGAGCTTCATGTCGGAGACAGCATCGGAGCGGGTCAAATCGTTGCGGTGATTGTGCCGTTGGCAGAAGCAGCCGAAGGGCCATCCCCGCAGACCGGAGATGGTCAGGGAAGCTGGGAACCGGTGCTCAAAGAAGTCGACGCCCTGCGCAGGCTCGCCGCTGCCCGGCTTCAACCAGGTTCCGAGGATCCAGGTGTGATTCGCCAGCGCAGTCGCGGCAAGCTGAACTGCCGCGAGCGCATTGAGATGCTGCTGGACGACGGTTCTTTTCGGGAAGTCGGCAGCATTGCCGGCTTCGCATCTTATGATGAGTTCGGGGAGATATCGGCGTTTACACCCGCCAACAGCGTGGGTGGATGGGGCACGATCGAAGGCCGCAAGGCGATTGTCTGTGCCGATGATTTTACCTCTCGTGGTGGCCATGCCGATGGTGCCATCGGTGCCAAGAGCGGCTATCTGGATCGCCTCTCCATGGAACTTTTGCACCCGTCGGTTCGGCTGCTCGACGGTTCTTCCGGCGGCGGTAGCGTGGCGGCAATGGTGCCCGAGCAGAAGAAACAAGGGGATAGTAGCGCCAGGGAAAGTTCGGGTGCGATCAAAGCGGGTCGGCCGCGGGTCGCGGGTGGTGGCGGTTCTTTTCTTCCCGGCCATCTCGGCAGCAGCATGTATACCGAGCAGCTATCCCTGGTGCCGGTGGTCAATATGTTGCTTGGCAGCGTGGTGGGGATGGGTGCGGCGAAAGCGGTGCTGGGCCACTTTTCGGTGATGGTCCGCGATATCGCGCAACTGTTCGTCGCGGGCCCGCCGGTTGTGGCACATGCGATGGGGTACGACATCACCAAGGAAGATCTCGGGGGCTGGCACATCCATTGTCGAAACGGATCGGTGGACAACCTGGCGGAGTCGGAAGAGCAGGCCGCTGAAATGACCCGTCGCTTTCTCTCCTATCTGCCATCGAGCGTCTACCAGGCACCTCCGGTGCTGCCATCGAATCCGCGCGATCCGGTCGATCGCCGCGAGCAGGAACTGTTGACGATCATTGCGCGTAAACGCACCACGACCTTCGATGTGCGGAAAGCGATTCGGTTGATGGCCGATGTGGATTCCTTCTTCGAGATTGGACCGCTCTGGGGTACCGATCAGGTAACCGGGTTCGTCAGATTCAACGGGCATCCACTCGGGGTGATAGCTTCGGACAGTCAACATGCCAACGGCGGAGCGCTGACGGCGGATGGTTGCGACAAGCTCACCCGCCACCTGGACCTGTGCGACCTCTTCCATGTGCCGATTCTGAATCTGATCGACAACCCCGGATTCGCTGTGGGTCTCGAACACGAGATTACCGGTACCATTCGTAAGGGCGGTGAGTGGATGGTCGCATTTGCCCAGGTCCAGGTGCCGATATTCACCCTTCTGATGCGGCGCAGTTTCGGGGTAGCCGGTAACAACTATGCGACACCGAACTCTCGAGGCGCTGTGCGGGTCGCCTGGCCGGCGGCGGACGTGGGTGGTATTCCTCCCGAAGGCGGCATTGAAGCGGCGTATAAGCGGCAGCTTGCAGAGGCAGAGAATCCGGCGGCGTTGAGGGCGGAACTCATGGCTCGCATCGAGAGCGCCCGCGGTCCGGTGGGGCCACTCAACAAGTTCCAGATCGAGGAGATGATCGATCCGCGTGATACCCGACGATACGTCTGTGAGTGGGTCGAATCCGCCTACGGCGTGATTACTCAGCCTGCCATGCTGGTGCCGCGGGCGCTGCAGTTCAGGCCCTGAAGGGCGCGCGACAGCCGTTTGCAACGCGGATTTGCTTTGCGAGTGTAATCAGATCGCTCGAATGACATCCTCAGAGAGTTTCTGAATCCCCTCCAGCGGATTGCTGCCCAGTGCCATCAACGGTACCACCAGGCGGGAGACGCCGACATCGGCCAATGCCTGAACGGCTTCGATGCCGCCTGCGGCGGGCCACATGCAGGTGATTTCCACTTCAGAGAAGTCTCGATCCTCCGCATCGCAGGCCGACTTCAATTCGTCCAGGGCGGTGGACAGTTCACCGGGATCTCCTATCGGTGCGTACCAGCCGTCGCCGTGGCGTGCGATTCTCTGGTAGATCCTGCCCTTGGCGCCGCCCATGATCACTGGCAGGTGAGGTTTCTGGGTCGGTAGAGGATAGCTCTTGAAACCATGCCAGTTGATGAAGTCGCTTTCGTGTTCCACAACCTCGCCGGACCAGATCTTTTTCATTGCCACGACATAGTCGTCAAAGCGCTCGCCGCGGCGCTCGAACGGTACACCGAGGGCATCGAATTCTTCCCGAAGCCAGCCGATTCCGACACCGAGCATGAACCTGCCGTTTGAGAGAAAATCCAGGCTGGCGGCCTGCTTGGCCATGTAGAGCGGATTGACCTGGGAAAGAATATTGACACCGGTGCCCAGCCGAATTGTGCTGGTCGCAGCGGCGACGGCGGCCAGTGCGATCAAAGGATCGACAAAGCCCGTCTCTGGTGGCGCGCCCATTTTTCCGCTGTCGTTGTAGGGATATTTCGATTGGTAATCCACAGGCACCATCACGTGCTCGAAGGTCCAGATCGATTCGAGGCCACTTGATTCTGCGAGTTGGGCCAGCCCGACCATCTGATCGATGGATTCAATGCCGATGTTGATCGGGATGAGTCCGAATTTCATAACGTATCCTTGTTGAGTGTCAGACAGACCAGTAGAAAACGGAACCAGCCCTCGAATCAAGATATTTCGTGGCATGCCGCCAGGATACTATGGGTCTGTTTCCGATCCGACTGGGACATGCTCTGCAACCTGTTTGCCCAGCCAGCCCATGGAAACAAAGAGCACGACGTAGATCGCCGCGGCGGCGGCGTATGGCAGAGCGGGAGCGTATTGATAGAGCACGCCACCCAGCAAGGGACCGATGGTGAATCCCAGCGGACCACAGGAACCTGCTACTCCAGCCACCGCACCTTGCTCTTCGGGTGAAACCGCCAGCGAAGCACCCGCCATGAATCCCGGACCGGCCAGACCCATACCAAATCCCAGGATCATCATGGCGATGGTCAATACGGTCTGCGAGGTCGCCACGGTCATGATGGAGAAGGCGAGGATCAACAGTGGTATTGCGACCCGCAGCAAGGTGAACGGCCGGAGGGTGAGTTTCTGAACGATAAGCCACTGCGCGAGAAGGGAGCACCCGGCGGAAAACATCATCGCGATACCAACCGATCTTGCGGTGTCTACAGCGCTGAGCGCCAGAATGTCCTGAAAGCGGAAGCCAATGGTCTGCTGCACCAGCGCCATGCCGGTAAACATCGACACACCGACGATCACGAACGGCAGGATTCGACGGTCGCTGTACTTCATCCGTTTCGGTTTTAACGGCGTCAGGTGACGCGGCGGCTCGGGCAGGAATCGCCAGACGAACAGGCCATTCATGAACGCCACTGCCGCCATCACCCACAGCGGGGTCAACAATGAGATGATGGCAAGGCCGCTCACGGCCGGGCCGAGGATCGACCCCACGTTGTTGGCGGCACCGGCAGCTCCCATACCCCTGGTGCGGGTCGCTGCTGTGGTGATGTCGGCCATAAAGGCGTTGGCGGCAGGCATCGAAGCTGCCATGACAGTGGCGTGAAGCATCCGGGCGAGGACCAGCGCACCGAACAGTTTGCCACCATGCAGCGTACCGGCGAGGCCCGCATAGAGAACTGAATTGAATAATACCGTGCCGGCGGCAAACCCGAACAAGCCCACCAGGATCACCCGCTTGCGGCCCCATCGATCACTCAACCTGCCCCATATCGGACTCGCCAGAAATACCGTGAGCGCCGAAGCGGCTATGATCGAAGTGATCTGAACCTCCGAAAGACCCATCTCCCGGCCAAGCGGAGCAAGGACCGGAAACAGCACGGTAAAACCCATACCGACGCTGACCAGTGATGCCAGCAGTATTCGGCGAGCCTTCTCAGGCGAGCAAGCGGGTGAGGACGACTCCACGATGGTTCCTGGTGATCCGGGTGACTGAACCGGCCAGTCTACCGCAGCCGGATCCGGTATGATCGTTTCCAGGATGAGTGAACCGTCAGCAGAAGACCGCCTCGACGAGCTGGAAACCCGACTGTCGTTTCAGGACGACACGATTGCCTCTCTCAATGAAGCCCTGGTGCAACAACAACTGCGCATTGCCAGGCTGGAGAAGTCTCTGCGATTGCTGATCGAGCAGGTCCGGGGAAATGAGGATGATGGCCGGGAGTATCCTGAGGAGCCACCGCCACCTCACTACTAGGGAACCTCTGAGTCTGCGCGGTAGGACGATCGCGAGACAAGTAACTCAGGCCAGCGCGTTGTATATCCGTTGAACGACGAGTTCGGCGACGAGAATAGCGGTCACAACGATGATAAATGCCACCAACCCATGGACTGCACCGCCGAATACGATACCATTGCCGAAGAAGAAATTGATGGCCTCGAGAATTGCAATTTTGGAGCCGAAGAGCACGGCCCAGGCTGATAGTAATCGTAGTACCTTGGCCTGCGTGCCGGACTTCGCTTTGAAGTAGGCCCCGATACGGTGCTCAAATGCTATCGTTACCTTCAACAGAACCTGCAGCAGCACTGCAGCCAGCAACGAAATGGTGAACGATTCGATGACGACGTTATCCCAGTACTCATTGAACAGATTAAGCACCGTGAGATCGACCAGCACGGCTGTGAAGTACCTGACAAACAGCTGCTGGCGGATCGAATGATTTCCGACAGTGTCCTTTTGTGAATCGCTACTGGCCATTCAGTGAGTTCTCCCTGAACTATCTTGTGGATTGTATGTAAACTTCACACAGTCGCGCGACCGATGTGCTGTTTTCTTCAGAAAGCTTGGTTCGCTTCAGGCATTGTCACTTCGGTCACATGTAGACGATGATTTTGATCTCTTCCAGAATATCATCGTTCAACTCCTTCGTGGAACGCTTCAGCAGTTTAGGCCTTGATTTCCCCAAGGTCAGCCAGCAACCCAGACACAAAGTGAGTATGTGAAATCCACGAGTTTCGCATTCGTCCCAATCGAGTTGGGGATGAATTTGCTGAATCAGAGCACAGTAGTGCCCTATCAGGAAGTGATACCAGTCGTCTCTCCGAGCGCGGTCCGATGCGTTTCGGGCGAAGTAGGCAAAGGTTTCGAAATTATAGGCATCGGATGCCTGTGTGATGTGCTTGAGGTGCGTCGATGCCAGTCCACGAATCCGTTCCCATGGGCTGGTGGCAGGTTCCAGTAACACCTTCTCGAACCGGTGTCGAAATACTTCGAAAGCATCCAGATGGATTGCGCTGATGAGTTCCTCTTTGGTACGGAAATAGTGCCGCAGGGTACTCTGGGAAATACCCGCGTGCTTTGCTATCTGGTCTTGAGATGCGTGTGCCATTCCTTCTCTTGTTATCAGTTCAATTGCCGCATCCAGAATTGCCCTTCTGGTTCGCTCCCCTTTTGGCGTCATCGATTGCCGATTCGGCGTGGTATAGGGGCCTTTTTTTCCGGCGTTGGGCGCATTCATTTTCTGGGTCTCCTGAAGGCGTACGAATTCAACATCTGAATCAGCTATAAATATCACTTGTATAAGTGAATATAGTCGCTATTATACTGTCTCATCGAAACGGAAACAACAGCGGACAGTGAAGTGAACCAACGGTGCGGATCGAGTCACGCAAGTCACACATTGCTTCCTATGGTTCAGGAGAAGACATGTCCGAAAATCTGATGGAAACGAGAAGAGAAAAACTCGCCAGGCGCTCCGCACATGCAGAGGCCATGGGGGGCTCGAAGAAACTCGAAGCTCGCAGGCAGGCCGGATGGTTGAATGCCAGGGAACGGCTGGCTCAGCTGTTCGATGGAGGAGCCTTCAGCGAAGTCGGCAAGCTCGCCTGTTCCATTCATCCGGAACAACGGGACAGGACGCCTGCCGATGGGAAAATATGTGCCTTCGGCAAAGTCGAAGACCGGCAGGTGGCGGCTGTATCGAACGATATGACGGTACTGGGAGCCTCGAGCAGTGTGACCAATGCCGCCAAGGTCGCCTATATGAAGCGTACCGCTTCGCGAAACGGGATGCCTCTCGTTCTATTTGGCGAATCGTCAGGTTCACGCATACAGGACACCATGGGTGCCAGACAAATGGGCAAGGCGGGCATGGATCCGGAACAATACCTGCGCCATCGGGAAACACCCTGGGTCTCGGCGGTGCTTGGCTCCTGTTTTGGTTCTTCGAGCTGGTATACGTGTCTTGCCGATTTCGTGGTGATGCGCAAAGGCGCATGTCTTGCCGTGTCCAGTGATCGTGTGACTTCCATGGCGATCAACCAGGCGGTCGACGCGGAAGAACTCGGTGGCTGGAAGCTCCATGCCCAGCACACGGGGATGGTCGATCTTGTGGTGGAACGCGACGAGGAAGCCATCGATGCGCTGCGTCGTTTTCTGAGCTATCTGCCATCCCATGCCGGGGAGACACCACCGCGGCGGGAAGCTGATACGGAGTTGGACCGGTTTCGTGATTCCGTCCTGGAACTGGTGCCTGGTGATCGCAAGAAAGTCTATGACATGCGCAGGGTCATCGAAAACCTGGTGGACCATAACAGCTATTTTCCGCTCAAGGACCGCTTCGCAAAATCCGTGGTGACTGCTCTGACTCGAATCGATGGCCGAAGCGTGGGGGTGCTGGCGTCAAATCCGAAATTCAAAGGTGGCGCCCTTGATCCCGACGCCTGTGACAAGGCGGTGAGCTTGCTGGTTCTGTGTGATTCTTTCAATATTCCCCTGGTGATTCTGGAAGACACGCCAGGGTTTCTGGTCGGTGTGGAAGGGGAGCGTAAGAAAGCCCCGGGAAAAATCATGAACTTCATGCAGGCGATGCATCTGTTCAGCATGCCGAAAATTCTGGTGATCCTGCGCAAATCGTATGGCCAGGCCTACCTCAACTTCGGGGGTGGCAGGAATTCGGATGAGTCAGCGGCCTGGGTCAGTGCAGAGGTCAGCTTCATGGACCCACACATTGGCGCCAGAGTCGTGCTTGGAGGAAAGGATGTCGCTGCTCGGGAAGAAGCGGCCCTGGCGGAAGCCTTGAGCAAGGAATCCAGCGCGTTCGAATTGGCGGAAGTGTTTGGCGTACAACAGGTGATAGCACCGGAAGATACTCGAAAGTATCTGATTCTGGCACTGGAACGTCATTGCAGCGGAAAACGGTCAATCGGCAAGCATCTGATGTGTAATTGGCCGACCACCTGCTAATTCTATTGGCGAACTTATCTACGGGAAAAGGTGACAAGCCATGTTGAACAATAGATATGTTCTGTTGGGGCTTTTGTTGCTTCTGAGTGTCATCAACCAGATCGACCGGCAGATGCTGGTGAGTTTCAGTGCCGATATCACAGCAGATCTTCAGTTGAGCAATGCCCAGTTCGGGTTGCTGAATGGTGCCTTCTTCGCGATTTTTTACTCACTGGGTGGTGTGGTGATGGGTGCATTGGCAGATCGATACAGCCGGCCAAGGCTCATTGCCGCGGGATTGTTCATCTGGAGTGCCATGACGGCGATAACGGGATTGGGTAGAACTTTTCTGCAGATGAGTGCTGCCCGCATGCTGGTGAGCGTTGGAGAAGCCTCTTTGACACCCGCAGCCACGACGCTGCTGGGCGATCGCTTTCCGGCCGAGCACCGAGGTGCCGCGATTGGGCTCTTTTTCATGGGCATTCCTCTGGGGCTTGGCGGTAGTTTTCTGGTGGCGAGTCAACTGGGTCCGCTGCTCGGCTGGCGTGGTTCCTTCTGGTTATTGGGTGGCATAGGACTTTTGTTTACCGCACTTGTGTTAATGGTGAAAGAACCCCGCCTGGAATTGTCAGCGGCGGGAGAAACAGGCGGAAGTGGTGCAGAAGAGGGAGTGGCTTCGATTCGTGAGATCCCTTCGCTGATGTTGCATGCCTTGAAAACGAATGCCGCCCTGCGCTACACCATCGCCGGGTTTGTGTCGATCAATTTGTTCTATGCTGGATACTTTTTTACCCAGCTCTGGCTGATTCGCGAGAGGGGTTTCGATGGCGTGGATATCGGCCAGACCTACGGTCTGATTCTTATTTCTGCTGGTATTGCGGGGGCCCTGGCAGGAGGTGCTCTGAGCGATTGGTATGATCAGCGATTCAAGGGTGGGCGTGCCGCATTCATTGTCATCGTCGCAATTCTATTGGCACCGCTGATGTTGTCTTTTCGAACTCTGGATCCAGTCTCGCCTCTTTTCTATGTTGGCATGGGCAGTGGCTTTCTTTTGATCAATCTCGTTTACGGACCCTTTTTTACCCTGCTGCAGGAGGTATCGCCCCCCGATCTACGGGGTACCGTGGTGGGCTTTACCATGCTTTCGATCAACGTATTTGCTTTGGGAGTTGGAGGTTTTCTGGTGGGCTTTGTGAGCGATAGTTTAGGAGCAGCGGGTTCCGAGGCACCGCTGACCCCGGTGCTGTTTGCTGCTGATCTGGCCTCCCTGTTGTGCATTCCCTGTTGCCTGATGGTGATGCGACGAACCGTTCCTGGCGATTGATCTCTTACAGGAAACGGGCTGCCGTCTTCGTATGGCCATTTGTGGAGCTTCGGCCGCCCTGGCGTTGTCGGCGCGCAACCACGGGACAAGGCCGAATCCGGAACGGTTTTTCTAAAAAAACCACTTGACTAAGTGGATATATTAACTAATATATGCGATGTTTTCATCGTGAAGCAGGGCAATTGAGCCCGGGGGCAAACCATATGGCGCTGACACACTCAGATGTGAGAAAAATTCTGGAGACTCTCGATGAGGCTGAGCGATTCGAGTATCTGGAGGTTTCGATTGGTGACTTCATTCTGCGAGCGGCAAAGACCGCCTCCGCTCTGGATCGTATTCCGCATGCGCCCGTGACCCGCCAGGTTGCTGATTCTCAATCCCGAGCGATAGAGACCGAGCTCCTGGCCCCGGCTCCCCAGCCAACGTCTTGCCAGGCGGAGGGTGGTCAGGCCCAGGGCGTGGAATCCAGCCGGGAACAACTCCAGGATCAACCACAGCAACCTGACCTGGCACACAATCAGGTCGCCGTATGCTCCCCCATGTCCGGGGTTTTCTATAGAACACCCAGCCCGGAAGAGCCGCCCTTTGTCAAAGAGGGTGGAAAAGTCACCCGGGGTGACACCGTGTGTCTGGTTGAGGTCATGAAATTGTTCAATTCGGTCAAGGCGCCGGGCTCTGGAAAGGTGCATCGAATTCTGGTGCAGCATGGCGAATTGGTGGAACTGGACCAGGTTCTGATCATCCTGGAAGTTGACGCATCAGAGGCAGGCACATGAATACCAGACCAGAAGTTGCCAGGCGGGACATACGACGTGTGTTCATTGCAAATCGGGGGGAAATTGCCGTTCGCATCATCCGGGCGTGCAGGGCTCTTGGTATCGAAGCGGTTCTGGGAGCGTCCGAAGCAGACCTGAACAGCTTTGCCGCACAAATGGCCGACGTCTGTGTGCTCGTCGGACCGGCGCCTGCATTGGAAAGTTATCTGAAGGCGGATCAATTAGTTCAGGCAGCCGTGGATTCCGGGTGTGATGCCGTTCATCCCGGCTATGGTTTTCTTGCCGAACGCGCCAGCTTTGCCCGCAGTTGTGTCGCGGCCGGGCTTGCATTCATCGGTCCGGATGCGGATGCCATCGATGCCATGGGAGACAAGATCACAGCCAATGCGCTGGCCGAGAAAGCCGGTGTGCCTCGGGTACCGGGGTCCGGCGCGCTTTCCAGTGCTGAGGATGCAAATGGATTTGCCGCTGAAATCGGATATCCGGTGCTGGTCAAGGCTGCTGCGGGTGGGGGCGGGAGGGGTATGCGTGTGGTGTCTTGTGCAGAGGATATGGAAAGTGCCTTTATGTCGGCAGCCAACGAAGCGGAGGTCGCTTTCGGAAACGGCACGCTGTTCGTGGAAAAGTACATTCAACGGGCCCGGCACATCGAGATTCAGGTGATCTGTGATGAATACTCGAATGTCGTTCATCTGGGCGAACGGGACTGTTCCACACAGCGACGCCATCAGAAGTTGATCGAGGAAGCGCCATCACCCGCCGCGACACCGGCGATGCGAGCCGAAATGTGTGAATGTGCGGTGAAACTGGCGCGGAATGTGGAATATGTCGGGGCAGGTACAGTGGAATTCGTCGTAGACGATGACAGTGGTGAATTCTACTTCCTGGAGATGAACACCCGGATTCAGGTGGAACACCCGGTCACGGAGATGATCTGTGGCTATGATCTGGTAGCGGAGCAAATTCGCGTTGCCGGGGGACTTCCCTTGTCCTTTGCGCAGGAAGATGTGGTGCTCCAGGGTCACGCCATCGAATGTCGCATCAATGCGGAGGACCCGGACAAAAATTTCATGCCCAAGCCAGGACTGATCGAATCCTGGCAGCAACCAGCGGGGAAGGGCATTCGCATGGATACCCACTGTTTTGAAGGCTATCTTGTGCCGCCCTATTACGATTCTCTTCTGGGCAAGCTCATCGTACATGCCCCGGATCGTGAACAGGCCGTGGCACTCATGATCGAAGCCCTCGATGGCTTCGCGGTAACAGGCATTCCCACCACCATCCCATTCCATCGCCGGGTTCTGTCTCATCCGGACTTCGCCGAGGGGAAGGTGACGACCAAATGGGTGGAAGACAGCTTTCTACCTGCCCGCCGGAAAGAACTGAAACAACGGAAAGAAGAGTTGAAAGCAAAGCAGCCGGTCCGAGAGGCATGTGCCGGGGCATCGGGTAATGAGTAGCAAGCCCCTGTGCTTCACCGACGTCAGTCTGACCGATGGACAGACTGCCGTCTGGGGGGGCGCCATGACGACACCGATGATGGCGAAGGTAATCGGATCATTCAACCAGACAGCGCACTCGGGGAAGCAAAGCCTGGTCCCGGGCACAGCATTTCCGGCCATCGAGGTCATCAGCACCGAGACGGTGCGACAGTGCCTGGCCCGCGGAGAGGATCCCTGGCAGCGTATCGAAGTGCTGCGGTACCAGAACCCGGCCCAGCCATTTCGTGCCAGCATCAATCTGCTGACCGATCAGAGACCTGATGTGCTCTCGACGGAAGTGGTTGCCCATTGGATCGAGGCGCTGGCCCGGCGTTCAATTTCACAGGTGGTGGTGGTCGACCCCCTGCTTCAGAAGCAACGTCTGGCTCCAGCCTTTCGAGCGGCAAAGGATAACCACATGGTTCCAATAGGTGTAGTACCTTTCCTGGAAGACCAACGGTCAGATGACCAATATGCAGAGATCGCCCGTGGACTCGTGACTGCAGGCGCCGCCCGGGTGATGCTGCGTGATGAAGGTGGCGTGCTCACACCTGATCGGATTTCCTCCCTGTTGCCGCGCCTGCAACAAGTCCTGGAAGGGATCCCCCTGTTGTTGCACACGCGCTGCACCACCGGTCTGGGTCCTCTGGTCGCCATCGAGGCTATCCGGAGTGGCGTCAGCGAAATCGATACAGCTCTGCCAGCGCTGGCCAATGGCGCGTCCCTTCCCTCCAGCACAAC
>QIDL01000325.1 GCA_003228415.1 Gammaproteobacteria bacterium
GTGGTCGTGGGAGGTGAAGTAGAAACCCCCTCGGTCCTTGTCGAAGAAGTGTTCGAGCGTTGCGTCGGCCAGGGCGCGAGCGAAGGCGGCATCCACTTCCCGCCACTCGGCGCTGAGCAGGTTCAAGAGACCATTCAGCAGGTTGGCATAGTCATCCAGGTAGCCGGGGTGTCTTGCCTTGCCGTCCTTCCAGGTCGCCATGAGCCGTTCACCGTTCCAGAGCGCTCCGCGTAAGAAATCGGCGCACTGCCGGGCTGCCTGAATCCAGTCTTGCCGGCCGAGCACCACGCCTGCCCTGGTAAGACCGCTGATGGCCAGCCCGTTCCAACCGGTGAGCACTTTGTCGTCGAGACCCGGTCGTACGCGATGCTCCCGTTCGGCAAAGAGCTTGGCTTTGGCGCTGGCCAGTGCCGCATCTGCCTGTTGCCGGGAGAGGGAAACGCGCTCCACCACCGAGCGCCAGGCGTCGTATCGATGCAGATTCCATTTACCCTCGAAGTTCGCCGGTTTGTCGATGCCGTAGAGAGTTTCCACCACCAGATATTCGGTGGGATCGAGCAGGCGCTTGATCTGGTCACGGCGCCACAGATAGAAAAGACCTTCCTCGCCTTCCGAATCAGCATCGATTGCAGCGTAGAATCCACCCTCGGGGTGGCGCATCTCACGGAGCAACCATCCGACGGATTCCGAAACCGCGCTGCTGAACAACTCATCCGGCCCGATGGACAAGGCGTCGGCATACAGACTGAGCAGCTGACCGTTGTCGTAGAGCATCTTTTCGAAGTGGGGGATCATCCACTTTTTGTCCGTGGCGTAGCGGCAAAAGCCACCACCCAGGTGATCATAGATGCCTCCGCGAGCCATCTTGGTCAGGGTCGTCATGACCATATCCAGACTGCTCCTGCGATCATGGCGCTGACCGCCGGTGTCTCTGAATGCCCAGTAGCGGAGCTCTCTGGCGACGGTAGTGGGCATGGGAAATTTCGGTGCCGAGCCGAAGCCTCCCTCCGCTGGATCATATTGAGCTTCCAGTGCAGCATGGGCTGCCTCGATGAGCTCTGATGCGGAAACCTCAGCCTCCGGCGTCTGCTCGTTCAATTTCTCGAGAATCTCCGAGATTCGATTGCCTTGCTCCGATAATGCGTCGCGTTCGGCGTTGAAGGTATCTCGGATGCGCATGAGCAGATCGGTGAATCCCGGCAGCTGGTAGCGGGGCGATCTGGGGAAGTAGGTGCCTGCAAAGAACGGTATCAAGGTCTCCGGGTCGAGAAACACCGTCAGAGGCCAGCCCCCGGTCTGCTGGGTCAGCAGTCGATGAGCAAGCTGGTATACCTTATCCAGATCCGGGCGTTCCTCTCGATCGACCTTGATGTTCACGAAGTTCTCGTTCATGACTGCAGCCGTGGCTGGATCTTCGAAGGATTCGTGGGCCATCACATGGCACCAGTGGCAGGCGGAATAGCCGATGGACAAAAGGATCGGCTTTCCCGAGTCCCTCGCCGTGCCGATTGCCTGGTCGTCCCATGGCTGCCACTCCACGGGATTTTCGGCATGTTGCTTGAGATAGGGGCTGGTCTCGGACTGAAGTCGATTGCTCATGAACGCTATCCTGCCATCGTCAGGGCCTGGTTGGTAATCTTCTGAACTTTAGGGTTCAATCCGGTTAAGAGGGCAGATTCTAAGGACGGGTTTCGTGGTAGATGCGGACGGTTTTCGGCCTAACGTCGGAATCGTTTTGAGTAACAACCGGGGTCAGGTGCTCTGGGCTCGTCGCCTGGGTGGCCGGGATGCCTGGCAGTTTCCGCAGGGCGGGATCGATGACCGTGAATCGGTAGAAGACGCTCTGTTTCGAGAGCTCTTCGAAGAAGTTGGCCTCGAATCGAATCACGTGGAAATTCTCGCTCGCACCAGCGGCTGGCTACGCTATCGGCTTCCGCAGCGCATGCGCCGACATAACTCGTCTCCGGGCTTCGTTGGTCAGAAGCAGAAATGGTTTCTGCTCCGCATGCTCTCGGAGGATGCCCCGGTCGCGGTGGATAAAACCGACAGGCCCGAATTCGACCACTGGCGCTGGGTCAGCTACTGGTATCCGGTGGGACAGGTCGTAGACTTCAAACGCGATGTCTACCGGCGCGCGCTGAAAGAACTGGCACCCTCTCTGCGATTCGATTGTTGCTCCGCCGATAGCCCGAGCGATCGCCTGAGTGATCGCGTGGACGGGGCTCGCTGAGCAGCATGCTCAATACCTTACGGAGTATTGTTCAGGATGTGGTAGGTGCCGCCTCTTTCAGGGCTGCGCTGGACATACTCGTGCACGATGTTCGAGGTGCGCTGGGGACGGAAGTCTGCTCGGTCTACCTGATGAATCGCGCGCAGGATCGCCTGTTGTTTGCAGCCAATGAAGGGCTCAACACGGATTCGGTAGGCCAGATCAGTCTGGCTGTGAATCAGGGCCTGGTCGGCCTGGTGGCAGAACGGGCCGAACCCATCAATTTGAACAACGCCACCGTTCATCCAAGGTTCTACCTGATCCCGGAGATTGGCGAAGAAGCCTTCCACGCATTTCTGGGTGTCCCGGTGATTCATCACAGACAGGTACTCGGTGTGCTGGTAGTGCAGCAACGGGAACGGCGCAAGTTCGACGAAAGCGAAGAAGCTTTTCTGGTCACGCTGTCTGCCCGGCTCGCCACCGAAGTTGCCCACGCGGATGCCACTGGCGAGATGGAAGGCCTTTTCGACAGCGACACCGGGTCGGTGTTGGAGCGGCCCGATGCCATGTTCAAGGGGGTTGGGGGCACGCCCGGCATCGGCATAGGGATTGCCGTGGTGGTGCAACCGCCCGCCAACCTTGAAGCGGTTGCAGACAAGGCTTCCGACGATGTGACGACGGAACTGCAGGTGCTGGACCGTGCCCTCAACATGGTTCGCGATGACATCCGGCGGATCAGTGAACAATTCGCCGCCAGTCTGCCGCCGGAGGAACTGGCCCTGTTCGACGTCTATCTGCATATGCTCGACGAAAATGCTCTGGCTGGTGACATTCGTGAGCGGGTGCAGAAAGGCTCATGGGCTCAGGGCGCACTCAAGCAGGTGATTTACGAGCACGTTCAGCGATTCGAGGACATGGAGGATCCCTATCTCCGGGAGCGGGGCGCGGACGTCAAGGATCTGGGCTTGAGAGTGCTCGCCTACCTGCAGGACATCCGAGCCAAGAAAACTCATTTCCCGGACAGCACCATTCTGGTGGGAGAAGAAGTAACGGCGGGGATGCTGGCGGACATTCCCACCGACAAGCTCAAAGGCATTGTTTCTGTGCGTGGCTCAGTGACTTCGCATGTCGCGATCCTTGCCCAGTCACTCGACATTCCGGCGGTGATGGGAGCGGTCGACCTCCCCATCCTGAGCATCGACAACCGGCCGCTCATCGTCGACGGCTTCTACGGCGAGGTGTTCTGCAACGCGTCGGCACAGACGGTGAAGCAATTTCAGGAGCTGATAGCCAGTGAGCAGGAGTTTTCCGAGGAGCTCGAAGAGCTGAAAGAGCTCAAAGGGGTCACTCTGGATGGCTGGCGTGTCGGGCTCTGGGTCAACATCGGACTGACCGGGATCGGGCGTTCGCTGGATCGGGGTGCCGAAGGAATCGGGCTGTTTCGCACAGAAATTCCCTTCATGACCAAGGAGCGGTTTCCCAGCGAAGAGGAACAGCGGGTGATCTATCGGGAGCACATGGTGGCATTTGAGCCCAAGCCCGTGACCATGCGCACCCTCGATGTCGGCGGGGACAAGGCGCTGTCTTACTTTCCGATCAACGAGGAAAATCCGTTTCTCGGCTGGCGCGGGATTCGCGTCACACTGGACCATCCGGAGATTTTCATGGTGCAGGCGCGGGCCATGCTCAAAGCCAACGAGGGGCTCAAAGGCGATCTCAGGATCATGCTGCCCATGATTACCAGCATTTCCGAAGTCGAGGAGGCAATGGCTCTGGTGGCGCGGGCGCACCGGGAAGTGCTGGAAGAAGGGGTGGACGTGAAGCAGCCCCAGGTTGGTGTGATGATCGAGGTTCCTGCCGCTGTCTATCAGGCGCGGCGTCTTGCCGGGATGGTGGATTTTCTGGCCGTGGGCTCCAATGATCTGACCCAGTACATGCTGGCCGTAGACCGCAATAATCCGCGGGTGGCCGACCTCTACCAGGAGACTCATCCGGCGGTTCTGTGCGCACTCAGGGAGGTCGCCAAGGCGGCGTCAGCAGAGCATACCTATCTGGGTATCTGCGGCGAGCTGGCGGGCAACCCGATCGGCGCGGTGCTGCTGATGGCCATGGGTTATCACGTGTTGTCCATGAACTCCACCAACCTGCCAAAAGTGAAATGGGTTATTCGTAACATCAAACGTTCGGATGCCAGGCGCATGCTGGCACGAGTACTGCGCATGGATACCCCGCAGGAAGTACAGCGGTTCATGCGTCAGCAGCTGCTTGATGCGGGTCTCGGACGGGTGCTGCCGACCCATCACGAATAGCGGCCGCCTACCTTATGAACCTCTGACCAATTCCCGAAAGCTCAGAGGTTCCCTTAATTTCAGTGCGCCTCTTTGCGGCGACTACCGCGACGAGTTCGATTGATCTCGATTCGGAACTCGATACGGTCGCTGGCAATTCCGCCGGGCAGGTAGACCTGCTCGGTGAATTCGATGGTGGCCGGGTTGCCGGGAGTTTTTTCAAAGATCACTGCGGTGCTGGCCCTGGTGCCATACTCTTCGCCGCGTATGAAACAAGGCGCCGCACGACGCTCCAGTTCGATAGGTCGACCACGCTTCGGCAGCAGCTCATCTGCCGGTTGCTTGTCGTTCCTGAGGAGATCGATCAGCTCGTCGGATCCTCCGTTGTTGGCTACGATGTGTGCCAGAGCCCTGGTTCCAGAAACTACTTTAGGCCAGGTTGCGCCCAGCTCTGCGTTGGCGAGCCCGTATACGCCGGCGTGCAGATCCCGGGTAGTTCCCCGGTTGGATGTGTAGACCAGCCTTTCGCCGTCGAACAGCAACAGGTTGAAGCCGCGATAGTCCGGGCCATGGATTCGTAGTGCGTAGTCATGGGCCCGGACATCCGTTCTCAGAAACCGTTCGACGAGTTCCCCGCGGGACTTTTCCGCCAGCTCGTTCGGTGCGTCTTCGGCAAAGTTGGTCACCGTCGCAAAGCGGCCAGAGGTCGTCACTCCCAGCCAGGTACCCCCGGCCTCGAGATCTCTGCCTGCCAGCAATTCCGGCGCCTCTTGCCAATGGTGTGCGCTCTTCGCAGGTCGCGCGTAGAATTCGTCCCGGTTCGCGGCGACCACGAGCGGCCTCTGAGACTCAGGGTCGAAGGCGAACAGGACGAGACACATGGTGTTGGCTGTGGGGTCTTTCAGATTGACTACGGGCAGCGAGTGTATCAAACGCGGCGAACGCTCTGATGAGAAAATACTGCTGAGCAGAGCACCGCAAAATTTAGAGGAAGTTCATGTATTACCCGGCCATCGATCGCATCATTTTTTCAATAGGCCCTCTGGCCATACGCTGGTACGGCCTGGCGTATCTGTGCGCCTTCGGCATGTGCTGGTGGCTTGGCAAGATCAGAGCGTCTCGCCCGGGTAGCGGTTGGGATGCGCAGGCGGTGTCCGATGTGGTGTTCTACGGTGCGGTGGGCGCCGTGCTGGGTGGTCGGCTTGGCTACGTGTTCTTCTACGGCGTCGAACAGTTTCTTCGCGATCCGCTCTGGCTGCTCAGAATCTGGGACGGTGGCATGTCATTTCATGGCGGCTTGCTGGGGGCGCTGGCTGCTCTTTGGTGGTATGGCCGGCGTACATCGAGAAGTTTGTTACAGGTCAGCGATTTCGTCACGCCGCTGGTCCCTCTCGGTCTGGGTTTCGGTCGCCTGGGTAACTTCGCCAATACCGAGTTACCGGGCCGGGCCACCGATTCCGTCTTCGGAATGATTTATCCTTGCGCGGCGGACGCCATCCGTGCCATCAACCCCCTGTGCACCGGTCAATGGGAAACCTTTGCCCGACATCCTTCACCGCTCTACCAGGCCTTTACCGAAGGCCTGGTGCTGTTTACCGTGGTCTGGCTGGTGTCGATGAAACCGCGTCGTGTAGGGGTGGTGTCGGGGGTGTTTCTCGGCAGTTACGGAGGGTTGCGCTTTTTCACCGAATTTTTCCGCCTGCCGGACAGCCATCTGGGCTTCATCGCTTTCGACTGGCTCACCATGGGCCAACTGCTGTCGCTCCCCATGCTGGTCGCTGGTATCCTGATGGTCTTCTATGCCAACCGGCAGTCAGACCCGGCCAGCACCCCCGGTACCAGATGAAGCAGTATCTCGATCTCATTCGTCATGTCCGGGACAACGGGGTCTATCGGGGCGATCGTACCGGCACCGGGACCTATAGCGTATTCGGCGATCAACTGCGCTTTGATCTCAGCGATTCCTTTCCGCTGATGACGACAAAAAACGTCCCGTTGCGCCTCATTGTTCACGAGCTGCTGTGGTTTCTGATGGGTAGCACCAACATCCAGTATCTGCTCGATAACAACGTGCATATCTGGGACGAGTGGGCGGACGAGGACGGCAACCTGGGCCCGGTATATGGTTCACAGTGGCGGTCCTGGCCAACGCCCGAAGGTGGCTCCATCGATCAGATTGAAAATGTGGTCGCCAGCATCAAGTGCAATCCCGAATCCCGACGGCACATTGTCAGTGCCTGGAACGTGGCGGAGGTGGATACCATGGCGCTGCCCCCCTGCCATACCTTGTTTCAGTTTTACGTGGCAGAAGGCAGGCTGAGCTGCCAGCTCTATCAGCGCAGTGCCGATCTGTTTCTCGGTGTGCCGTTCAACATCGCTTCCTATGCGCTGCTGACTCTGATGATTGCTCAGGTCTGTGGCCTCGAGCCCGGGGAATTCGTGCATACCTTTGGCGATGCGCACCTGTATGCGAACCATCTGGATCAGACCAACAAGCAGCTCCGCCGCAATCCCAAGGAACTACCGACAATGCGACTCAATCCCGAAGTGAAGGACATCTTCGGCTTCGTGATTGACGATTTCGAGCTATCGGGTTATGAACCCGACCCCGCTATCAAAGCCCCCATCGCGGTCTGAGTGTGGATATCTCGCTGATCTGGGCGATGGCGGACAACGGCGTCATCGGTCGCGGAAATTCACTACCCTGGCGACTACCCCGGGACATGCAGTTTTTCATGGCGGCGACCATGGGCAAGCCGGTGATCATGGGGAGAAAGACCTTCGAATCCATGAAGGCACCGTTGTCAGGGCGGACCAATATCGTCATGACTCGCGATCAGACCCGTCAGAGGTCTCTCCCCGAAGGGGTGAAGGTGGCGGGTAACTTTGCCGAAGCATTGAAAGTAGCCAGAGCCCAGTGCGAGGTGGATGGCGTCCGCGAAATCATGGTTGCCGGTGGTGCAGAGATCTACCGTCTCGGTCTTGCCGTGGCGACTCGCCTGTATGTCACCAGAGTGCAGGCTGAGGTGGACGGCGATACCTACTTCCCGGAAGTGGATTGGTCCTCGTGGGAGGTCGCCCGGATAGAGTCGTTCGATGCTGACGCCAGACACAGCCATCCGTTCAGCATCAGCGTCTACAACCGATCGGTCTGATTAGTGCCCGGAGACAATGTGCCGGCAGAGGGGCAGGGTCGATTTGACCTGGGTTCGGGGGTTTCATAGCGTAACGAGTTCTACGATGTTGATGTGAGGTAACGATGTTCCGGAGCTACCGACGGGGGTTTTCCACAGCTGCGATATTCTGTCTGTCGCTCAGCGCCTGTAGCGGTATGGAGATCGTCCCGGACAACGAGCGTCGGGTCGGTAATCTGATCGTACGCGATGTCCCGTTGGTGCCCGATTCCGTTGAGGAGCGGTTGCGGCAGTATCAGAACACCCGTTCCGCAGGCCTGCGAGGCTGGGTGGGGGAGTCGCTGGTCGTCGCCACGCGATTCGGCAACACGACCCAATTGCACAAGGTCCGTGCCCCAATGGGAACACGGCAACAGATTACGTTTTTCGATGAGCCGGTGACGCAAGCTTACCTGCCACCGGCGGTCAACGACCGGGGCTTCATCTACGCTCGAGATGCAGGCGGCTCTGAGTTCTATCAGCTGTTCTGGTATGACTGGGCAACCGCCAGCCACCGGCTGCTCACCGACGGTCGGTCCCGTTATGGTGGCGTGGTGTGGTCAAACGACGGGGAGCGGTTTGCCTACTACACGACCGAGCGCAACGGCCGTAGCCGGGATATCCACATCCAGAATCTCAATGGGCAGGTGACGGTCGCGCTAGAAGCCCGGGTCGCGCTCGAAGCCCGGGAGGGTGGCGGCGGGGCTGTGGCAGAGGGGGCCTGGTTTGCGGAGGATTTTGCCCCCGGGGACGACAGGCTCCTGGTCAGCCGCTATCTGTCGATCAACGAGTCTCACCTCTACGAGCTGGATCTGACCACTCAGATACTCCGGCCGCTGTTGGACCCCGACCTCAGGGTCGCCATCGGTCAGGCCGTGTACGACGCCGACGGCAGCGGTATGTATTTCACGTCGGATCTGGGCGCCGAATTCATGCGCCTGCACCATCTGGACCTGGCGAGCGGTGAAATCGAGGTGCTCAGTTCCGATGTGCCCTGGAATGTTGAAGGGATAGCGCTTTCTCCGAACAAGCAACGCCTTGCCATGAGCATCAATGAAGATGGCATCTCGCGGGTCGTGGTCTGGCGTTTGCCGGAGCGTGCTCCATTGGCCCTGCCGGTGTTGCCGCAAGGTGTGATCAGAGGGCTCGAATTTTCACCCGATTCGACGGAACTGGCGGTCTCGCTGAACACCGCCACCTCGCCGACGGATGTCTGGAGCTTGTCGCTTAAGGAGCGCGCGCTTAAGCGATGGACCATGAGCGAGGTGGGCGGCCTCGACACCGACTCGTTTGTCGCGCCCACCCTCGAGCACTTTGAGACCTTCGATCGTGTCGATGGCCAGGCCCGCCGGATCCCGGCATTCGTCTACCGGCCCCCAGGCCCGGGCCCCCATCCGGTGCTGATCTCCATTCACGGCGGGCCCGAAGGTCAATATCGACCGTATTTCTCCGCGACCACTCAATATCTTGTCAACGAACTGGGCATGGCGGTGGTAGCGCCAAACGTGCGTGGTTCATCCGGCTACGGCAAATCATTTCTGAAGCTCGACAACGGATTGCTCAGGGAAGACTCGGTGAAAGACATCGGTGCGCTGATCGACTGGATCGGTGCGCAGCCGGACCTGGATCCCGAACGGGTGGTGGTCATGGGTGGTTCTTACGGCGGCTACATGGTGCTGGCGTCACTGGTGCACTATTCGGAAAAGCTGGCTGCGGGTGTGGAGTCGGTCGGGATCAGCAACTTCGTTACCTTCCTGACCAATACTCAAGCCTACCGACAGGACCTCAGGCGCGCCGAGTACGGTGATGAGCGTGACTCGGTCATGCGCGCCCATCTGGAGGCGATATCGCCGCTCAACCAGGTTCAGAAAATTACCCGGCCCTTGATGATTTCTCAGGGCGCCAACGACCCGCGGGTGCCGGCCAGCGAGAGCGAGCAGATCTATGATGCGTTGAAAGCCAGCGGCACGCCGGTCTGGTACCTGCTGGCGGAAGACGAGGGCCATGGTTTTCGGAAAAAGGCCAACCGCGACTACACCAGCGCGGTCATGACGCTTTTTCTCGAAAAGTTTGTCCTCAATCAAGCAGTGCACGATTGAATACCGCCGCTGTCGGGATTCTGGTCAATCCCATGTCCGGGCGGGATGTGCGTCGATTGGCGGCGCATGCCTCGAACATGACCCATGAAACCAAGCGTGACATCGTGGCCAGGATCGCGGCCGGTGCGGACGCCTACGGCGCCACGGACATTTTTGTCGCCAAAGAGCCTTTCCATATCGCCGTTGCCGCCGTGGCGCATATGGGTCTATCGGCACGTCTGCAGGTAATCGACAATTCCATCACCAATACCGCGCTGGATACCGAAAACACGGTAAGGGACTTTCTCAACGCGGGATGCACCATGATCGTGTCGGTCGGCGGCGATGGAACCAACCGGGCCATCGCGAGAGTGCTGGATAAGGCGCGTCGGGAAGGTCTCGCGAATGCTGCCGATGCGCACCTGATTGCGTTGTCCACGGGCACCAACAACGTTTTCCCGACTCTCGCGGAGCCGACCATCGCCGGCATGGTCGCAGCCCTGATGGCGCGCGGGGATCTGGCTGAATCCTGCTCGACCCGGCGCGCCAAGGTCCTGCATGTCAGTGGTAGAAGAGCCAGTGACAAAGCCCACGAAGTGCCGGATGTTGGTCTCATCGATGCGGTGCTGCTGCGCCGCGATCACGTGGGTAACCTGCTGCCGTTCGACCCGGCCAGAATCGAACGGATCCTGTTGACCCGGGCGGAGCCTGGCGCCGTCGGCATGTCGCCCATCGGTGGGTTGATCGAACCGGTGTCGGCGGCCGAGGACCAGGGCCTGCTGGTCGAGTTGGCTGCGCCGGGGGCCGCCGATGAAGGCGTCAGGACCTTCAAGGCGCCACTATCACCCGGGTTGCTTCGAACCGTCGCGGTAAAAAGTGTCACGCGTATTCCATTCGATGTGTCGGTTCCCATGAGTGGCCCTGGGGTGTTGGCCCTGGATGGTGACCGTGACCACAAACTGCTCGAGGGTCACGCTCTCAACGTGAAGATTCGCCGGGACGGGCCGCGGATGATCGACCTGGAAGCCGCCATGCGCTGGGCGGTGGCCCAAGGTATGATTCGCGCAATTTGAATTCGAAGTGCCCCAATGATTGTTGAACCCAGAATTCGTGGCTTTATCTGTACCACGGCGCATCCTGCCGGTTGCGCAGCCAATGTGGCCGAGCAGACGTGCTACGTGCGGAGTCAGAACCCGATTTCCGGCAGGATCAACAACGTGCTGGTGATAGGCTCATCCGGCGGATATGGGCTGGCTTCCAGAATTACCGCCGCTTTCGGCTGTGGAGCGGCCACCCTGGGAGTGTCCTTCGAGAAGCCACCGGCGGAAAACAAAACCGCCACCGCCGGCTGGTACAACAATATTGCCTTCGAGGAAGCGGCTACCGCCGAAGGCCTGTACGCAAAGACCTTTGATGGCGACGCCTACTCCGATGAGATGAAAACCCGGGTCGTGGAAGAGATCCGGGAGCACATGGGCCAGATCGATATGCTCGTTTACAGCCTGGCCTCTCCGGTTCGCCAGCACCCGAGGACCGGCAAGTTGCACCGCTCTTCCATCAAGCCGCTGGGTGACACGGTTCATATCAAATCGCTCAACGTCAATAGAGGTCTGGTTCACGATGTCGATCTGGAACCGGCGACCGACGAGGAAACAGCGAATACGGTTGCTGTCATGGGGGGTGAAGATTGGGAGTTCTGGATCGATGCGCTGGTCGAAGCGGACGTGCTTGCCCGGGGATTCCGCACTCTGGCATACACCTACATAGGTACCGAGCTGACCTGGCCCATTTATTGGGAAGGGACGCTGGGCAAAGCCAAAGAAGATCTGGATCGGGCGGCTCGGGCCATTCGCGACCGACTTGCTCCGCTATCCGGTGATGCCCGGGTGGCAACCCTGAAAGCGATCGTATCCCAGGCCTCATCCGCCATTCCGGTCGTACCTCTGTATGCCTCATTGCTGTATCGCGTGATGAAGGACGCAGGCGTTCACGAAGAGATCGTCGAGCACGTCTACAGGCTGTTCGCCACTCAGCTTGCCGAGGGCGCATCGATGAATCTGGATGAAGCCGGTCGTATCCGAATCGATGACTGGGAACTGGCCGACGATATCCAGAACGAAGTCCGGCGTCGCTGGCCGTTGGTGACTACGGAAAATCTGAATGAGCTCGGCGATCTGAAAGGCTTCCAGGCCGATTTTCTGAAGATATTCGGCTTTGGATTCAAGGGTGTGGACTACCAGGCGGATCAGAATCCGACGCTCGGCCGACCGGTCTAGCCAGTTGCTTTGCGAAAGGTCTTAGTACCTGGCCGTTGTTAATCGCGCTGGGGGCGAGGAGTGTCCTCGAGTACCTCACCCAATCGCTCCGCGATCCCCTCACTTCGCGAACTTGCCCTTCCAGGAGGAAGGTCAATTCGCTCTTTCGGTTGGGCGCTTGACGGTACTCAAGGACACTCCTCGCCCCCAGCGCTTACCCTCTGCCGGATTCGAGACTTTCCTGACAGGAACTGGCTGGACCGATTGCGAGGTCGGCTCACTCCTGTGAGCGGTGATTTCCTCTGGCCGGACGGCGGCAACGAAGCGCATAACTGATCCGGTGCGTAGCAGCAATCACACGGTGCCGGATCTGCCTTTCCGCCTGCTTGGATACGGTGGGCTTGGGGGTGTAGCTGCGATGAGCCTGATGGCGGGCAGCCAGCCGGGCCTCTGGCTACTGCTCGGTCATACACTGGTCTGGCCCTGGTTGTGGAGTTGGGCTCGGCAACGGTGGCCGGACCTTCGAATTCCTCAGACCAACCTCTCCGTGCTGGTTCATGCAGGCGAATCGCTGCTGGTTATGGTGTTGGTGGCCGTTGCCGGATTTGCTTTCTGGTTGAGTCTGGCCGTGGGGCTGCTGTTGCTGAGCGCTGTGACAGCGCTGGGTGGCCTGCGGCTGTTCGTTCCCTGCATGCTGGTAGTGGTCGCGGTACTCATCGTGCAGGGTCGGGCAGTGCCTGGTATGAGTGTCGAATTGACCGCCGCGACCATTGCCAGCGGCTTGCTGGTGTTTGGTTTCCAGTTAGGGCTGGCCTTTGTGAGCTTTCGCCAGGCCCAGCGATTGAATGGTCATCGGCATAGGGCCATCAGCGAATCATCGACCCTGCGACACCAGAACGCGCGATTGGAACGCTATCTCCCGGAAGTACTGAGGCCGTTGGTCAGCGAACGGCCTTCGTGGGTCAACCGACCCACGGATCATTTCACCACCGTCGCGTTCATCGACATCGTCGGGTTTACGGAACTGGTGGCATCGAAACACCTGGCCGAGCTGGTTGACGTCGTCAACGATTTCATTTCGATGATGGGGGCGCTGACCGAACGGCGTGGTGGGATCCTCAGCAAGTTTCTGGGTGACGGCGTGTTGATCTACTTTCCGGAGCCCGACAATGGTGCCATTGCCGATCGTTCCGAGGCGGCGGCCCAGTGCGCGCGGGTCTGTCTGGATCTTCAGCCAGGCTTGCTGGGTCTTGCCGATTGCTGGCTCAAACATGGTCTCGTAGTGAATCTTCATACCCGCGCCGGAATCGCCAGCGGCTACTGTGCCATTGGCGATTGGGGTGGCGGTGCAAGGCTGGATTACACGCTGATAGGCTCTCCGGTCAATCTGGCCAGCCGCCTGCAGGCCGAAGCCGTGACGGGAGGAATCCTGGTATCTGCAGCAGCGGCGGCCCTGCTTAGAGAGATTCCGCCCTTGGCGGATCGGCTGTCTGCCGCGCAGGAGAGGCACATCAAGGGCTTCGGGGTGTGTATGGTGCATGAGCTTTGTGGCTCTGCTAAGGTGCGCGCCAACGGAGCGCCGGACCCGATCTACGCCGACGATGGACAAGATATTCCTCAGAGCCTGTAACGCCCAGCCGACGGATTACACGCCGATCTGGCTCAATCGGCAGGCCGGTCGATACATGCCCGAATATCATTCCCTGAAGGGCGCTACACCGAGCCTGGACTTCTTCAAAGACCCCGAAAAGGCAGCCCAGGCTACCCTGGACGCCCAGCGCATCCTCGGTGTGGATGCGGCGATCATGTTTGCAGATCTGCTGCCGATCATGGAGCCGATGGGGCTCAGGCTCGACTATAAACCCGGCGAAGGTCCGGTATTTGAAAATCCCATCCGCTCGGAAAGGGACGTGGCGGCTCTGGTGGTCGAGCCGGCAATGCAAGCCACACCCTATATCGCCGAGACGGTAAAGAATATTTGCAGTGGTTTGCCGGGCGACATTGCCCTGATCGGATTTGCCGGTGCGCCTTTTACCCTGGCCTCTTATGCCATCGAAGGTCGTGGTTCCCGCAACTATGTCAGTGTCAAGAAATTCATGTATGAGGCGCCAATGCTCTGGCATGACCTCCTGGACAAGCTGGTAAAACAGGTGACCAGTTACCTGGAATTGCAGATCGATAGCGGAGTGGATGCGGTACAGATTTTCGACACCTGGGTGGGTTGTCTGTCGGTAGCGGATTTCGACGACTACGTATTCCCACATCTGAAAAAACTGTTCGACAATCTCAGGGGTAAGGCTCCGATCATTTATTTCGGAACCGGCAATGGACACCTGCTGGAACAGATCGCCATCATCAATCCAGATGTGCTGGCGCTGGACTGGCGTACGCCGCTCTCGGCGACCTGGGAGCGTACCGGTGTGAGCGCGATACAGGGCAACCTTGACCCGATTGTGCTTTGTGCGGAGCGGTCCACCGTGGAGCGGCAGGCCAGGAAAATCCTCGATGAGGTTGACGGCAGGCCCGGCCATATTTTCAATCTTGGCCATGGCATCATTCCTGAGACCCCGGTGGATAACGTCAAAGCGCTGGTCGACATTGTCCATGAGTATTCAATGAGGGGCATGTCTGACTAGTCAAAGAGTAGTGGCTGTGCTGTTTCAGATTGGATTCTGGATTCCGTTTGCGTTCAGCACCTATTTTGCGCTGGTGCCCGATCCACCTGAGTACCCGGTGTTTCAGGTCAGTGATGTGATACTTCATGGGGCTGCGTTCACTTATCTCACCTTTGCATTCGCCGTCGCCCAATACGAAAACTACGACCCACGCCGTCTT
>QIDL01000055.1 GCA_003228415.1 Gammaproteobacteria bacterium
GGGAGCGGTGTGCTGGATGAAGGTAAGACGCGATGAGTTGTGAAGATCAGTTGCCGGAAACCCGGCTAGCCGAATCGATCATCATCGTTGGACGTATTCAGGGCCCGTATGGGATCAAAGGCTGGGTACACGTAGCCGCCTACACGGATCCTGCCAGCAACCTAGTGAGTTATCGACCCTGGAAGGTACAGCGCAGCACCGGGCAAAATGCCGCAAAAAGTGTTGCCGATCCGGACTGGCAGGACATCGAGGTCGTTGAGACCCGGGCACACAAAGGTGGATATGTAGCACGCGTGCACGGTGTGAATGATCGGAATGCTGCCGAGAGTCTGCGGGGTCTGTGGATAGGCGTTCACGAGAGCCAGCTTCCTCAACCGGCTGTCGGCGAGTACTACTGGAAAGATCTTATCGGCGTAGAGGTACGCGACCAGAGTGATGTCAGTCTTGGTCGTGTCACCAGTTTGATTGAAACGGGTGCGCACGACGTGCTGGTCATCCGGGGTCCGGGAGCGAGCGATGAGGAGTCTCTGATTCCCTTTCACCCTCGCTATGTGGTTGATGTGGATCTTGCGGCAGGCAGTATCCGGGTCGACTGGCGGGACGGCTGACATCGTGTGGATGGCAATCGTCTCGATACTGCCGGAGCTGATTACCTCGGCCGGTAGCAAGGGCGTATTTGGCAGGGCCGTCGAGCAGGGAGTTGTGGATCTCAGCGTATACGATCCCAGATCCTACACCACTGATCGGCATCGCACGGTGGACGACCGACCCTATGGGGGCGGCCCGGGTATGGTGATGATGGTGGAACCTGTGTTGGCGGCCATCGAAGACGCGAAATCCGTTGCACGAACGCAAGGTATTCAGGCTCCGGTCATCTACCTGTCGCCTCAAGGTGACAGGCTCGATCAGCAACTGATCCATGATCTTGCCGCTCTGCCGGGCATGATCCTGCTTTGTGGACGCTTCGAAGGTGTCGATGAGCGAGTACTGGACAGCGCGGTAGATCGGCAGATTTCGATCGGTGATTACGTGGTTACCGGTGGCGAGCTGCCGGCTTTGGTGGTGATGGACGCGGTGTCGAGGTTGTTGCCTGGAACACTGGGAAACGCGGCATCGGCGGTTGAGGAATCTCATCTTGATGGTTTGCTCGATTACCCGCACTATACGCGCCCTGAAAACACGCGAGACGTGGGTGTGCCTGCCGTCTTGACGAGCGGCGATCATGGTGCGATCAGGCGCTGGCGCCTGAAGCAGTCGTTGCGGCGGACCTGGCTGACGAGGCCGGACCTGCTGGCCACGAGGCCACTGTCCGATCTCGAGCGGGAACTCCTTCGGGAGTTGTTCGAGTCGGGGGCAGAACTCGAGTAACGGTCGAATGTCATTTTAGATAACAAATACAGCCTTCGTACTGTATTGAGATTAGGAGCTAGGAGCGTGCGTAAGAACAAGATCATCGAAGCCTTGGAGAATGAGCAGCAGAAGACCGATATTCCCCAGTTTGGTCCTGGTGACACGGTAGTGGTGCAGGTGAAAGTTCGAGAAGGCAGCCGTGAGCGCCTGCAGGCATTCGAGGGTGTTGTGATCGGTAAACGCAACCGAGGTCTCAATTCGGCCTTTACCGTCCGCAAGATCTCCCACGGCGTTGGTGTCGAGCGGACGTTTCAGTCCCACAGCCCGCTGATTGCGGGAATCGAGGTAAAGCGCCGTGGCGACGTACGTCAGGCCAAACTTTACTATCTGAGGGACCTTTCCGGCCGGGCCGCAAGGATCAAGGAAAAGGTCTGACTCGCGTTGCGAGTCAGATCCGCGCTGCGAGTCAGATCCGCGTTGCGAGTCAGCTCACGTTGCGAGTCAGATCGCGATATCGGAAGGCTGGTACGTCAGGGAACCGGTCTTTTTTTTGGCTGCCGTGTGGAAAAGAGAAACCAGCTTACCAGGCGCTGTGGGATCAAGGGGAGAGAGCTGCCTGGCAAACTGGTTTGAGTCCAGATATCCGGTAGAGAGAGAAAACCGGGTACCGTCGCCAACCGATCTGGAAGAGGCCAGGGGGACAGCTGGTGCACGTAAAGTGCGTTTCTCCCAACGAACGAGTCGGCAACACGGTATATGCAGACTTTGTGCCAACCCGGAGACGTGGAATTAAATCGATATAGAACAACTGGTTAGGACCTATTTTCAGGCGGCGATACAAGCGAGTTACAATGGCCCCGTTGGGGCAGATTGTGTCACTCCGGGTGGGTTTGAATCGAATTGACCTGGCTGTCCTAGCGCCAGCCTGTCTTAGCGCCAGCCGCAAAAACGTATGAACGACCGCATCATCGATCGGTATCTGGATGCCATCTGGCTTGAACGGGGATTGAGCGACCATACCTTGAGTGCTTATCGTCGCGATCTGCGTCAATTGGCCGGCTCGCTCGAGAAACCGATACTCGAAGCCACCGAGGCCGACCTGCAGGGTGCGGTAGCCGAGCGCTATCGCCGTGGTTACAAAACACGTTCGTCCGCTCGATGGCTGTCGAGTGTCAAGGGCTTCTATCGGCAGATGGTCACGAGTGGGCGCCTGGCCGTCGATCCGGCCGCACATCTGGAACATCCAAAATTGGGGCGTAGTTTGCCAGGTACCTTGTCGGAAACGGAGGTACAGCGTTTGTTGGCGGCACCGGACGTGAATTCGCCGCTGGGCCTCAGAGATCGTGCGATGCTGGAATTGCTCTATGCATCCGGACTCAGGATCTCCGAGTTGGTCGGCCTGAAGACCTCGTCGGTCAATCTCCGGCAGGGTGTTGTCAGGGTATTTGGCAAAGGGGGTAAGGAGCGACTGGTACCCATGGGTCAAGAGGCCCTGCGCTGGATCGTGCAGTTTGTCGAGCAGGGTCGGGTTGAGCTGCTGAGAGGGAGAACCAGCGATGTGCTGTTCCCGAGCTTGCGGGCGCGGGAGATGGCCAGGCAGACGTTCTGGCATGCGATCAAACGCTATGCTGCGGCGGCTGGCATCGGTCGGTCGATCTCGCCGCACACGCTACGCCACGCATTTGCCACCCATCTGTTGAATCACGGTGCTGATCTGAGAGCTGTGCAGATGATGCTCGGACATGCAGACTTGTCCACCACTCAGATTTATACTCACGTCGCCCAGGCGCGACTGAAGGAGCTTCACAGCGCTCACCATCCTCGTGGATGACCCCATCCCTGCGGATGGGCGTCCACCAGACCGAAGCTGGTTCGTTGGCAGACAAACTTATGATCGAGATCATGAATTGGTTCATGAACGAGCCGGCTGCGGCGTGGTCCAATGGGCGTCGATATCGACATCGATATCGACGGCGGTGCGGCCTGGCGCGGCGACAATAACCATAAAACAGGTAATTACATGACGACGGACAAAACACTGAAAATGCTTGGATGGCTGGTGCTGCTGTCCGTGGCCGGTCCCGCCGGCTATGCCGTCGCCGAAACCGACGGAGTACTGCCGACAGACAACGGCGAGCAGTTGGTTGCCAGGCTGACGGCTCTGCGACCGGACATTCCCATTGAAAAAGTCAGTCCCTCGCCGCTGCCGGGTATTTTCACACTCGAACTTGTTGGTGGGACCATCTTCTACGGCACAGCGGATGGTCGATATCTTTTTGCCGGTGATCTCTATGAGATTGGCGAGAACGATCTGATCAACATCGCCGAACTCGGACGTGTCGAGAAACGCCGGTTGCTCATGGCTACGGTAAAGCTGGAGGACATGGTCATTTTCTCACCGAGTGGTGAGACACGCGCAGTCGTCAACGTATTCACAGACGTCGACTGTGCGTACTGTCGCAAGCTCCACAAGGAGGTCCCGAAGTTGAACGAAATGGGTATCGAGGTTCGCTATCTGGCCTATCCCAGGGCCGGTATCGGCTCCCGTTCTTATCAGAAGATCGTAACGGCGTGGTGTTCGGATGATCCCAATAGTGCGATCACCAGGCTCAAACTCGGGGAGTCGCTTCCAGACCTCACCTGCGAAAATCCAGTGGCCGCACAGTTCGAACTCGGACATCAGGTGGGTGTCTCAGGCACGCCTGCCATCGTCCTGGAAGACGGTCGTTTGCTGCCGGGTTACATGCCCGCCGAGGAATTGGCGAAAGCTATAGGCATCTAAGCCCAAGCCTCCTAGAATTGCGCCTCCTTGGGGTTCCTGGAGGCTTTCTTGCTACCACCATTGAAACTGGGTTTGTGCGGTCTTGGGACCGTTGCACAAGGCATGCTGACCGTGCTTCACGACAATCGGGAAATTGTTCGCGAGAAGGCGGGTCGCGATATTCAGGTGGTTCGGGTTGCCAGCCGGACGGAGAAGCCTGATGTTGATCTGCTTGGCGGGTCGTTTTCAACGGACCTGGCTACCGTGACCGATGATCCGGATCTGGACGTGGTCGTGGAGCTGATTGGCGGTGAGGGCGTGGCGTTGGATCTGGTGCGCCGCACACTTCGGGCTGGAAAAGCGGTGGTTACTGCGAACAAGGCAATCCTTGCCTCAAAGGGAGATGAGCTGCTTTCACTGGTGCGTGAGCATGGAGGCATGCTTGCGTTTGAAGCCGCGGTAGCCGGCGGCATTCCCATCATCGCCACCCTCACCCGATCTCTGGTTGCAAACGAAATACGCTTACTGGCCGGCATCATCAACGGCACTTCGAACTACATTCTGACCGCCATGACCGAGTCGGGTCAGTCGTTTGCAGAAGCCCTTGCCGACGCACAGAAACTGGGGTACGCGGAGGCGGATCCCAGCTTCGATGTCGAAGGCATCGATGCCGCCCATAAGCTGACGATACTCGGGGCGCTGGCTTTTGGCGTGGGCTTTAAATTCGACGAGGTTTATACCGAAGGAATCTCGGAGGTTTCCGGCGAAGATATCGAGTATGCACGGCAGCTGGGTTATCAGATCAAGCACCTGGGACTGGCCCGAACGGGTCCCGATGGTGTACAGATGCGGGTTCATCCGACCCTGATTCCTGAAGGCCACCTGCTGGCCAGCGTCAACGGGGTGATGAATGCGGTGCTGGTGAGGGGCAACGTAACCGGCGATACGCTGTACTACGGCCCCGGCGCCGGAGCTCTACCCACCGCCTCGGCGGTAGTGGCCGATCTCATCGATATTGCTCGCGGCAATAGACCAGAGCTGCCTTTGATGACACGGGATAACTCGGTCACACTGCTTGGAATTGAAGATGTGGAGAGCGGTCATTATCTGAAGATCCCTTCGCTGGACAAGCCGGGGGTTTTCGCCCGGGTGGCTACCCTCCTCAGCGAGCGCGAGATCAGCATCGAAGCCGCCATTCAGAAGGAACAGGCCATACACACCGAAACTCAGGAAGCCTGGGTACCCATTATCATCCTGACCCAGCCGGTGCGGGAGTCTGTGATGAACGACGCCATTGATGCGTTGCAGCAGCTGCCGGAGATCGTCGGCCGCATTCGGAGTATCCGGGTCGAGCATCTGGGCGATGAATGATCTGAGCATCGATCCGCACATTGTCGATCCGCAGATTAGAGAACGTCCGGTCCCTGATGGCGGGCTCATCGATCCTCCACCCGGTCTGTCGCCGCTACTGACCCGTATTTATCTGAGCCGTGGATTGACCCGCGGTGCGGAGCTTGATCTCAGCCTGGATGCGCTGGCTCGGCCGACGTTACTTCCGGAGCTGACCCAGGCGGCCAATCGCCTGGCGGATGCCGTAGAGAAAGATGAGCACATTCTGGTCGTTGGGGACTTCGATGCGGACGGCGCTACCTCTGTGGCATTGGCGATTTCGTTGCTCGAGGCCATGGGCGCAGAGAGGGTCTCCTTTCTGGTGCCGAACCGCTTTGAATTCGGCTATGGGTTGTCGCCGGAAATTGTCACGTTGGCCCTGGATCGGTCACCATCGGTCATTGTCACCGTGGATAATGGTGTCTCCAGCATGGATGGCGTTCGGTTGGCCGGTGAACACGGAGTCGACGTCATCGTCACCGACCATCACCTCCCCGGAGCGGAGCTTCCGGATGCGTTGGCGATCGTCAACCCCAATCTCACCGACAGCGAGTTCCCGAGTTCGGCCATGGCCGGGGTCGGGGTAATCTATTATGTGTTAGGAGGCACCCGGGCGGTATTGAAGGAACGGGGCTGGTTCGCCGAGCGCCCGGTTCCGAATCTGGCCGACTGGCTGGATCTGGTAGCACTTGGCACGGTCGCCGACGTTGTTCCGCTGGATCACAACAATCGAGTCATGGTCTCACAGGGACTCAAACGGATTCGTCGGGGTCGGTGTCGCGCGGGCATCAAAGCGCTCGCGGAAGTGGCGGGGCGTCGGCTCGACAAGCTTTCATCTCAGGATCTGGGGTTTGCCATCGGCCCCAGATTGAATGCGGCAGGTCGACTGGACGACATGAGCATTGGTATTCAATGTCTGCTCGCCGCCGATGAGTCTCGGGCCCGCGAGCTTGCGAAGGCCCTCGATGAGCTCAACCTGGCGCGTCGGGCGCTGGAACAGGAGATGGTGCAGGACGCGGAACTGATTGTTGCCGGTCACGATCAGGAAGTCGCTGGACGCTTTGGTGTCAGCGTTTATGATTCCGGGTGGCACCAGGGAATCGTGGGAATCGTGGCCGGTCGGCTGAGGGAAAAAGTCCATCGGCCGGTGATCGCTTTCGCTGAAGCGGGTGGGCTGGCGCCGGACGAGTTGAAGGGTTCCGCTCGATCCGTGCCGGGCCTGCACATACGTGACGTGCTGGATATCATTGCCAGCCGTTACCCCGGCATGGTCGTTCGCTTCGGCGGACATGCCATGGCTGCGGGCCTGTCGATCAAACGCGTTCATTATCCTCGGTTCGAGCGGGTGTTCGACAAGGTGGTACAGGAGCTGCTTCCGGCTTCGGCGCTGGCGCCGGTACTCGCGTCTGATGGCCCGCTACTGGTCGATGAGATGACTCTCCCCATGGCGAAGCAGCTGGCGGAAGGAGGTCCGTGGGGGCAACAGTTTCCGATGCCGGTATTCCATGATGAATTCGATCTCATCAGCCAACGGGTCGTGGGTGAGCAGCACCTGAAGCTGGTGCTCAGAAAGGAAGGCCGGCTGTTCGATGCGATCGCCTTCCGTCAGCCTGCGCTCGCCGATGTCACCAGGGTTCAGGTTCTATTTCGGCTCGAAGAAAATGACTATCGAGACTCGGTGACTCTGCAGCTGGTGGTGGAGCATCTACGCGCGTTGGCATAAACTGGCGAGCTTTCCAGCTTTTCTTTCACGAGTCATTCAGGAGCATCGGTACCCACGAGTACCGCCAAGTCATGGCTGAAATCACTTCAATTCGGGACAGGGTCAAAGACCTGGCTGTGCGGGATGTGGCGCTCAGGGGGTATCTTTGACTTTGAGTCTAAGCAACATCGTCTGGAAGAAGTGAATCTGGAACTGGCAGATCCGGATGCCTGGAATGACCCGGATAAGGCGAAGACCCTGACAATTGAGCGCTCAGCGCTTGAAGCCATCGTGAGCGTGCTCGCTGAACTTGGCAGCGACTTGAGCGATCTGGCGGAGCTTGCAGAGCTGGCAGCCGATGAAGAAGACCCGGCAACTCTCGAGGACATCCAGAACGATCTCATATCCCTCGAAAAAGACCTGGCGAAGCTCGAATTTCGCCGCATGTTTCGAGGCGAGATGGATGTCGCTAACGCATTTCTTGAAGTTCAGGCAGGTTCCGGTGGTACGGAAGCTCAGGACTGGGCTGAGATGCTTCTGCGTATGTATCTGAAATGGGCTGAAAAACGCGGCCTGGATACCGAGATCATTGAAGTCTCTGGCGGAGAAGTGGCAGGTATCAAGTCGGCGACCGTGCATATCAGCGGTGATCATGCTTTCGGATGGCTGCGTACGGAGACCGGCGTACATAGACTGGTCAGGAAATCTCCCTTTGACTCCGGTAACCGACGCCATACTTCTTTTGCCTCGGTGTTCGTCTCCCCGGAGATCGAAGATGATATTGAGATCGACATCAATCCACGAGATGTGCGAGTCGATACTTATCGTGCCAGCGGTGCAGGAGGCCAACACGTCAACCGCACCGATTCGGCGGTGAGGCTGACTCACCTGCCGACCAATACGGTGGTGCAGTGTCAGAGCGAACGTTCTCAACATCAGAATAAGGACAAGGCCTACAAACAACTGCGGGCAAAACTGTTCGAGCTGGAGATGCTCAAACGAAAAGCGGAACAGCAGATCGTCGAGGACAACAAAGCGGATATCGGCTGGGGTAGTCAGATCCGCAGCTATGTGCTCGACCAGTCGAGGGTCAAAGATCTGCGCACGCAGGTGGAAAGAACCGATCCTAACAATGTCCTGGACGGCGATATCGATGATCTGATCGAAGCGAGCCTGAAGGCAGGCCTGTAAGATGGTCGGGCACAACCAGACTTCCGACAAACGAAGATGACAGACGAACACGACATTATCAGTACTCGCCGTGACAAACTCACTCGTTGGCTCGGTGATGCTCGTTCGTATCCGAATGGATTTCGGCGCGAGGCTTTTGCCAGAGATCTGCATGTGGCCGCCGAGGGTAAGGACAAAGCGACACTGGAAACGGAGGCGTTTTCCACTGCCGTCTGCGGTCGGGTGATGTTGCGCCGGGTCATGGGTAAGGCCAGCTTCATAACGCTCCAGGATGTGACAGGCCAGATTCAATGTTACCTGCGTAAGGACGATGTGGGTGATATGGCCTATGAAGCGTTCGAAGATCTGTGGGACATCGGTGACATCGTAGCCGTCAGCGGCGAGTTGATGCGTACCAACAAAGGAGAACTTACGGTTCACGCGAGTTCCATCGAACTGCTCAATAAGACCCTGCGACCGCTTCCGGAAAAGTACCACGGCCTGGTGGATCAGGAGACCAAGTATCGGCAGCGTTATCTTGATCTCATCATGAGCGCAGAATCACGGCGTGTATTCGAGATCCGATCTGTACTGACCAGCGCCATTCGCGAGTTTTTCTCAAGCCGAGACTTCATGGAAGTGGAGACGCCGATGATGCACGTGCTACCGGGTGGCGCAATAGCGCGACCGTTCAGCACCCATCACAACTCTCTGGATCTTGATCTTTTTCTGCGGGTCGCGCCCGAGTTGTTTTTGAAGCGGTTGGTCGTCGGTGGGTTTGAGCGGGTATTCGAGATCAACCGAAATTTTCGCAATGAGGGCCTGTCCACCCGGCACAATCCCGAGTTCACCATGCTCGAGTTCTATTGGGCGTATCACGATTTCGAGGATCTGATCGCGCTGACCCAGGATCTGCTGGCGCATCTGGCAAACAGGATTCTTGATGGCCAGCCGATAAATTACCAGGGCACTGAGATCGACTTCAGCAAACCTGCCGAACGGATGACCATGGCAGAGTCTGTCCTCCGATTCACCGAACTGCCTGAAAGCGATCTCAAGAACCATGAAAAACTCAGCGCTATGTTGACCGGGCTGAATGTACGCGTCGAAGATGCCTGGGGGCCGGGCAAGCTGTTGACGGAACTCTTTGAGGCTCGAGTCGAAGAGCGATTGGAGCAGCCGACGTTCATCACCCATTACCCCACGGAAGTATCGCCGCTGTCGCGGCGAAATGATGATGATCCGGATGTGACGGATCGATTTGAGCTGTTTGTCAGTGGTCGGGAAATTGCCAATGGCTTCTCGGAACTGAATGATCCGGCTGATCAGGCGGAACGATTCCGTGCCCAGATGGAAGCCCGGGCAGGTGGTGATGTGGAGGCCATGACCTATGACGAGGACTACATCAGGGCGCTTGAGTATGGATTGCCGCCATCGGCGGGAGAAGGCATAGGGATCGATCGACTGGTGATGCTGTTTACCAATTCTCCTTCCATCCGGGACGTTCTGCTGTTTCCTCTGATGCGACCCGAGTCGAAAGGCGATGGCTGAAGACCGGCTCAGGCTCGAAGCATCCTGGAAAGCGGTGCTCAGTGATGAGTTCGAGAAACCCTATATGAGCACTCTGCGCAGCTTTCTGCTCAGCGAGAAGCGAGCCGGGAAGAAGATATTTCCACCGGGAGGGGAGATTTTTTCTGCGCTGGACCTGACTCCGCTCAACGACGTCAAGGTGGTCATCATCGGCCAGGATCCCTATCACGGCCCGGATCAGGCCCATGGCTTATGTTTTTCTGTGCGATCGGGCATCGCTCTACCGCCGTCGCTGGTGAACATCTTCAAGGAAATATCCACAACGTGTGCTGGTGGAGGCTTCGACGGACTGCACGGCTGTCTCGCTCCCTGGGCCAACCAGGGTGTGTTGCTGTTGAATGCCGTGCTGACCGTAGAACGGGGACGAGCCGCATCGCATCAAGGTCGAGGCTGGGAGACGTTCACCGATGCGGTGGTCAGCGTGCTCAACGAGCAACGCGAGCATCTGGTCTTCCTTCTCTGGGGGAGTTACGCGCAGAAGAAAGGCGCGCATGTGGATCGATCGAGACACTGTGTGTTGCCGGCTCCACATCCGTCCCCGTTGTCCGCCCATAGAGGATTCTTCGGGTGTAATCATTTCAGCGAGGCGAACACTTATCTGGATCGGCAGGGTATCGAGCCGATCGACTGGTTCGACGTCGCTTGAGATCTAAGGCTTGAGGTAAAAGAAAGGAAAGCAGCGATGATAGTCTCCGACTCGGATAAGCTGAAAGTAACGCAGCAGGAACACACAGTTGTCATCACCATCGACAATCCGCCGGCGAACACATGGGATCGGGATTCGCTGCAGGCACTCGAAACGCTGGTGGCGAAGTGCAATGAGGCGCGTGATGTTTATGCGCTGGTGGTGACAGGAGAGGGTGATAGGTTTTTCTCCGCTGGCGCGGATCTCAATCTGTTTGCCGCTGGAGACAAAGAGGTGGCTGAGCAATTGTCTGGCCATTTCGGCCGGGCGTTTGAGGCTCTGTCCGCATTCCGAGGAGTGAGTATCGCAGCCATCAACGGCTTTGCCATGGGGGGAGGGCTCGAGTGTGCACTTGCCTGCGACATTAGAATTGCCGAGTCCCAGAGCAAACTGGCGTTGCCGGAGGCGACGGTGGGTCTACTGCCTTGTGGAGGTGGTACCCAGAATCTGGCCTGGCTGGTTGGTGAGGGCTGGGCCAAACGGATGATACTGTGTGGCGAGCGGCTGGATGCCTCTACAGCGGAGCGTATCGGGTTGGTGGAGGAGGTGGTGGAAACAGGTCAGGCGCTGGGGCAGGCCATGGCACTCGCGGCCTCCGTCGCCGGACAGAGCCCACCGGCAGTGGCATCCTGTAAGTCGCTGATTCAGGAAGCTCGCAGGGGGAGTATCGAATCGGCTTATGCGATTGAACGCGAAGCGTTCGTCGAACTCTTCGATACCGAAGATCAACAGGAAGGAACCAATGCGTTTCTTCAGAAACGCTCGCCACGGTGGATCAACGGCTGATGACGGAACCCATGAACGCGCCCGGTGCGTCCGTGCTGCTTTTAGAGCATGAGGCGGCAGGCGGACGAATAGTGGCTGAGGCCAGACTGAATAGCGCCGCGACTCTGAATGCGCTCAGTCTCGAGATGATCGATATTCTCACCCCGGCAATGAAGGAGTGGGCCCGCGAAGATCGAGTGGTAGCGGTTATTCTGACTGGCGGTGGAGAACGGGCATTCAGCGCCGGCGGAGACGTTCAGGCCCTGTATCGCGCCATGGAGAACAATCACCATGCGGGAGAACGTGTGGATGAATATCCATACCAGTTTTTCGAGAGGGAATACCGGCTGGACTACCTGTTGCACACCTTTGATAAGCCTCTCGTGGCGTTTGGCCACGGAATCATTATGGGTGGAGGTCTCGGCCTGTTTGGGGCAGCTTCTATTCGCATTGTCACCGAAAATGTCCGGATCGCATTTCCTGAGGTGACTATCGGCTTGTTTCCTGATGCTGGCGGGACCTGGTTGCTTCGTAACATGCCGGAGCGCTATGCGCTGTTCCTGGGGATGACGGGCAGTCGTGTCAACGCTGCGGATGCGGTGCTGCTGGGACTGGGGACGCACTCGATTTCTCAAGCGCACCTTGATCAGGTTTTGTCCGGCATCCTCGAATTGCCCTTCACTGGTGATAAAGATGCAGACAGGCTCCGGGTTGATGAGTTTCTGCAGGCGCAGGAGCCTGTTCCGATGCCTCGGGCAGAACTGCCGGTGGTCAGAGAAACCGTCACGGCAAATGGTGATCTGGGAGACATAGTGACGTCGATTAGATCGTTGAACGGTGCTTCACAATGGGTTGATGAAGGTCTCGCGGCCATGGAGCAGGGTTGCCCTGCTACCGTTGGTATTGTTGTCGAGCAGGTTAAACGTGGGAAGCATCTCGATCTGGCGGACTGTTTCCGTCTTGAGATGACCGTTGCGACCCATTGTGCGGAGAACCATGATTTCAGCGAAGGGGTGCGGGCGCTGTTGATCGAGAAAGACAATCGGCCCAACTGGCAGTTTGGTGATCTCGAGTCTCTGCCGGCCGACTATGTCGACAGTCACTTTCTTGAGCCCTGGCCACTCAACCCGCTTCACGATCTGGAGAAGGTGTTATGACATCCATCGGTTTTATTGGACTTGGCAATATGGGCGGACACATGGCCAGGAATCTGCTGGCGGCCGATGCCGGTTACCAGATGAGAGTTTTCGATGTAGTCGAATCGTTGATGGAGTCCGTCACTTCCGCGTCCACCTCAACCACGATGGTAACCGCAACGCAGTCCATTGCAGACGCCGTGGCGGGTGTGGATGTGGTCATCAGCATGTTACCCGCGGGAAAACACGTCAAGGAGGTATACCTGGGTGCTGGTGGTGTGCTGGATAATGCGGGTGTCGACACGTTGTTGATCGATTGCAGTACCATTGATCCGACGACGGCGCGCGAAGTGTCCGCGGCAGCGAAAGACAAAGGGCTGGATATGCTGGATGCGCCGGTTTCCGGTGGGACTGCCGGTGCCGAATCCGGCACCCTGACTTTTATCGTCGGTGCCGATCCACAGGGGCTTGAACGCGCACGTCCGTATCTCGAAGTCATGGGGGCCAATGTTTTTCATGCCGGCAGCAGCGGTGCCGGGCAGGTTGCGAAAATCTGTAACAACATGCTGCTGGCTGTTCATATGGCGGGCACCGCGGAGGCGCTTGGTCTCGGGGTGGAGAACGGGTTGGACCCGGCGACGCTTTCGGAAATCATGAAGCAGTCGTCCGGCGGCAACTGGTCCCTCAACGTCTACAACCCCTATCCGGGCGTGATGCAAGGTGCCCCGGCGTCACGAGCCTATCAGGGCGGCTTTCTGGTCGATCTGATGACGAAAGATCTCGATCTTGCAATGGCCACGGCGGAAGGATCGCGGAGTTCGGTGCCTCTGGGCGCCCTGGCGAAGAATCTGTATCGGATTCATCAGCAGCACAATGATGCCGGGAGGCTCGACTTCTCGAGTATTCAGTGGCTGTACTCACCAGATCTCAAGGAGCGTTAACGGCCGGAGACTTCACTCATGGGCAGGTTCCTGCACAGATAGGGGCCGACGGCTTTCACGCCCAGTACTGCAAGGCACCGATTACCGGCAGCCGCTACGATGGTGCCTGCGTCCGCCCCGGCGCTGTCGGTGACGGTACTGCCTGCCTCAGGTCCGTTGGCTGACTGGTACTCCAGGATTTTCAGGGACCTCTTGACCTGCCCGCGATGCTGGGCGCGAGCCACGACCTCCTGGCCCAGATAGCAGCCCTTGTCGAAGTCGACGGCGCCGAGTTGCACCAGGCCGAGCATCTGCGGGAGAAATTGTTCTGCGGTCACTTCATTGACCATCACCACATGGGTCGAGATACATCGTTGCTGCCATTGCTGTTCTGATACCGCGGTGTGCTGCTGAAAAAGACTGTCGATCGCAGCAGCGCCGTCGACGATCAGCGGGGCAGGTGCCGAGGTCGAAGCATCCGACCAGCTGCCGATGATGAGGTGATCGTCGTCGCGAGGTTGGAGGGTGGTCCTGGAAAATGCCAGGTAGGGCTTCATGAACTCTGCCACCCGCGCGGTCAGTGATCGATGCAGGATCCAATTGACCTGATGCTCCGCACCGAGGTGACTCCAACCGTTGGCCACGACCCTGCCTTTGAGGTTCGTGAGCGCTGTGGGTGTGTAGGAATCCTCCCGCAATCGACTCAGATCACAGGTGAAGTATCCCTGCAGAAACGACAACACATCTTCTCCGGTGAATGTCAGCGCCTGCGCCTCGTTCAACAACGCCATCCTCGTACGTCGTTCTGCTCCGGGCTCCGCGGGCATTGAGCTGGCTGATTTCTGCCAGTAGTCGAAGAGCAATGCCTACTCCTTACTCCATGAATCGAGGATGCATAGTACCGCCGTTGAGTCTAGAGTCGAGGCATGGATTGCAAGCGCTCAACACGACTCGAGAGGCTGCGCTGGCGCAGTCGCCGGGGGCTGCTGGAACTGGAGTTGCTGCTGTTGCCCTTCGTCGATGCTGAAATGGGTGACCTCTCCGACGGGCTGTTGGCCCGCTTTGAAAAGCTGCTGGACTGCGATGATATGGATATCTATGAGTGGTTGATGGCGAGAAGTGAACCAGAACGGGAACTGGTAACAATCGTTGCCGAAGTGAGAGGTTTTCTCGCTCGGACCTCTGTCTGAACTCGACACTCCGGCTCCGACCATGGGGCTGAGAAACATCCAGGAAGTCCTGTTGACGGTGCTGGTGATGGTTGGTGCCTGGATATGGTTGGGCGCGAGCGGGACGGCAATGGTTGGTCTGTGGTTCCTGGCC
>QIDL01000054.1 GCA_003228415.1 Gammaproteobacteria bacterium
CCCTGCCAACGGTTGCGGTCAGGCGCCACGGTTTCCAGGTACTTCAGAATACCGCCTTCGAGTTGATAAACCTCCTCGAAGCCTTGCTCGAGCAGGTAAGCCGACGCCTTTTCACAGCGGATTCCGCCGGTACAGAACATGGCGACCCGAGACTGCTTGAGAGGATCCAGTGCAGCGGCGGCATATTCTGGAAACTGCCTGAAGCTCACGGTCTGAGGATCGACCGCGCCTGGAAAGGTACCGATGGCAATTTCATAACCGTTACGGGTGTCGATGACGATCACACCAGGGTCGTCCAGCAGTGCGTTCCAGGTATCGGCGTCCACATGGGTGCCGCTTTTAGCGGCGGGATTGATACCGGGCTGACCGAGCGCGACAATCTCTGCTTTGATGCGCACTTTCAAGCGGTAAAAAACCTGATTACCCGCTTCGGCCGAGGAATACTTGAACGGCATCGATTGGAGACCCTCAATACCGTTCAGCACTTCGGCAAAGGATTCGAGGCTCGGTTCGGCACCGGTCAGGGTGCCGTTGATCCCCTCCTCTGCCAACAGAATGGTCCCCTTGATTTCGTGGGCTTGCGCCTCTGTTTCCAGCCTGGTCCGCAACGTCTCGAGGTCTATCAGCGGGGCGAACTCATAGAACGCCATCACGTTGTTCACGAGCTATCCGATGCCGTGCCGCCGGATTTCCTGGCTCCCATACTCTTGGCTCCCATACAAGGCGGAGACAGCGGCGCGGCACCAAAGCGCTCTTGCCATTCCTGGACCGTGTAGGTATGCAACGCAAGGGCATGGACACCACCGGCCAGCTCATCGGCCAGCACTTCATTCACCGCCCGGTGCCGGGCAAGCAGCCGTTGACCACCGAACTCCTCGGCAACCAGCACGACCTTGAAATGCGTTTCGGATCCCGCCGGAACATTGTGACCCGAGCTTTCATTCAGAACCTCGAGATGTTGCAGTTCAAAACGCTTGTCAAGCTTTTCGAAAATGACGGCTTCGATACTCAAATGCGGCAACCCATTGCTGAAATGATCGGTAATTATAGGCCGAGTCGGCCACGTTAGGCAGGCCGCACCAGTATCACCGAGACATTATCGAAACCGCCCGCATCGTTGGCCTTGCGAATCAACCGATCGGCTGCCGTGGCGAGCCCCGTGTCGTCACCACTCAGATGCGCGTTGAGAATTTCTTCGACAACCAGATCACTCACCATATCGGTCAAACCATCGCTGCAGAGCAGGAACACATCGCCCGGCAGGTAAACCCAGGATCGGACCTCAGCTTCCACCCGATCCTCGAGCCCTACCGCGCGGGTGATGATATTGCGGTTGGGTGCGGTCAGTGCTTCCGCTTCAGACATGACCCTATCATCGATGAGCTGTTGCACCAGGCTGTGGTCGGTGGTCATGCGTTTCAGACTGCCCGAGCGTAGTCGATACGCTCGTGAATCGCCGACGTGGCCGACGAAGCATTGCCCGAGTGATGTCAGGGTCCAGACCACCACCGTGGTCCCTATCTGATGGTCGTCGGTCCCCGCTGCATGCACTTCTGTGTTGGCCGAGCGAATTGCCTCAATAAGAATCGATTCATCGCGACTTTCGGTTTCGCGCAGCACTCTCAAGAGCGCCGCCGTCGCTATGCGGCTGGCGACTTCTCCGGCATCCAACCCGCCCATACCATCGGCGAGCACGGCCACCCCGGCGCTGGTGTCATAGGCAACCACGTCTTCGTTATTTGTCCGCACCATTCCGACGCTGGTTCGCGCTACGATTTCCACAAGCTGTTCCGACCTTCAATCACCGCTCGATCTTGTTCTCGATTCTCGTCGCCAGCAACCAATCAAACGACTTTGATCGATTTAGCTCATCGAGAATTTTCTTCCCTGAAAAATTCGCTACACTACTATGCCTTCTTCCCGAGACTCGTTTCATGTTGGCCGTCATCTCCCCAGCCAAAAGACTGGATTTCAACAGCGCCACAACTACGCTGCCACCGCCTTTTAGACATAGCCTGCCAGTTTTTCTCGAGGAATCAAAACAACTCATCAACGTACTCCGGGAAAAATCACCCGCAGACATCGCCAATCTCATGAATCTGAGCACTAAGCTCGCCGATTTGAACTATGAGCGCTACGCCGAGTGGAAAACGCCTTTCACTCCCGAAAATTCAAAACCGGCCGCGCTGGCATTCAAGGGTGACGTCTATCTGGGCCTGGACTCCGCATCTTTGTCCAACCGGGACTTCGCCTGGGCGCAGAAGCACCTGCGCATCCTGTCGGGCCTCTACGGCGTGTTGCGGCCCATGGATCTGATTCAGGCGTACCGCCTGGAGATGGGTACCAAGCTGGCGACCTCCAGAGGCAAGGATCTCTATCAGTTCTGGGGTGATCGGGTGACCAAGGCTCTGAACGAAGCCATCGCTGCAGAGCGCCGGCCGATTCTCGTCAATCTGGCGTCACACGAGTACTTCACAGCCGTGGACGCCGGTGCGATCGAAGGTCGGGTCATCACACCGAGCTTCAAAGATCTGAAAAACGGCCGCTACAAGTTCCTCTCTTTCTATGCCAAGAAGGCCCGTGGGTTGATGGCTCGCCACATCATCGAAAATCGGGTTTCGACGTTGAAAGCGCTGAAGGAATTCGATGCCGCCGGTTACTATTTCAGTGAAACTCAGTCTCGTGGGGACAACTGGGTTTTTCTGCGCGACAAGCCGCGTTAGTGTCTTATCAATCGGGACCCTAACCGGAAGATTCGTCACCGATCAGATCGGCGAGTTGGGTCTTTCTCAAGCGCAGGTGATCGCGTCGTTTTCTCTTCACACGGATGTTGAGCATCTCCACGCCGAAGGAAAAAGCCATGGCGAAGTAGATGTACCCCTTGGGTGTATGCAGATCCAATCCCTCACCCATGAGGGTGAAACCGATGAGGATGAGAAACGACAATGCCAGCATTTTGATCGTTGGGTGTTCCTCCACGAACCGGCTGATTGCGCCTGCTGCGAGCATCATGACCAGCACCGCAACCACCACGGCCGCGATCATGATCCCAAGCTCATCGACCAACCCTACGGCGGTGATCACCGAATCCAGTGAAAACACGATGTCTATGATGGCGATTTGTATGAGCACGCCGACAAAGCTGGCGGACTGTCCGCTGCCACGTTGATGGACTACTCCTTCCAGCGAGTTGTGTACTTCCCGAGTGGCTTTCGCCATGAGAAACGTACCACCAATCAACAGAATAAGATCACGACCCGAAATGCCTTCGCCGAGCACGCTGAACAGATCGCTGGTCAGATCCATCATCCAGCTCAGAGACATCAACAGGCCAATTCTCAGCAGCATGGCCAGTGACAGCCCGAGAAATCGTCCGCGCGCCTGTTCATCCGGTGGCAAACGGCTGGTGACAATCGATATGAAGATGACATTGTCGATGCCGAGAACGATTTCGAGTGCGGCCAGGGTACCGAACGCTATCCAGACCTGAGGATCCAGCAGGAATTCAGGCACCGCTCAACCGGCTCCAACAACCACCCTTGAAGCTCCCCAACGCTCCTTTCATCGCTCTATGCCAGGAAAAGATGCCATTGAATCACACATAAAGAGTCGATGCGCTTCTTCTCATCCGCTAGTACCATAGCAACCTGCCCTACTCGGTTGATGAAGGAAGCGATGGACCAGAAGCAACAGGTGGATATCGAAGCAGCCGTCTTTCGGCGTCTGGTGGCGCACCTCGACGAGCGCAAGGACATCCAGAATATCGATCTCATGAATCTTGCCGGTTTTTGCCGCAACTGCCTGTCGAAGTGGTATCTCGCGGCCTGTAACGATGCCGGTGTGGCCATGGATTACGATAGCGCCCGAGAACAGATTTATGGCATGCCTTATTCGGAGTGGAAGTCACGCTATCAGTCAGAAGCGTCGAGAGAACAACTCGATCAATTCGACGCCACGAGTCAAGGATAGTCCGCGGATATGAACAATCGGCTCTACACCATCTGGCGTGACTGGCAGGGGTTCATACTGTTCATTGCAGTGATGCTCATCTTTCGGTCTGCAATCGCGGATTGGAATCAAGTGCCCTCCGGGTCGATGGTACCGACCATTCTGGTTGGCGATCGTATCGTGGTGGACAAGCTCGCCTACGACCTGAGAATCCCGTTTACTCTGCAGCGGATTTTCCGCTGGGGCGAACCGCAACGCGGCGACATCGTGACCTTCCCTTCGCCGGAGGATGAGCGGCTGCTGGTCAAACGCATCATCGGCATTCCAGGCGACGAGATCACACTGGAAGACAACACTCTCATCATCAACGGAGAACGTGCCAGTTACGCGCCGATCCCCCAGGACACACTCAGCGAAGTACCCATTCCGGATGCGTTCCGCTACCGCTTTTTCAAGGAATCTGTACTTGGCAACGAGCGGATGATCATGCTTTATGAGAAACGTTTCACCAGTTCAGGCAGTTCATTCGGACCGGTGACGGTCCCGGCGGACCATTACCTCATGCTTGGAGACAATCGCGACAACAGTCGCGATTCGCGGGTGATCGGATTCGTCAGCAGGGATCGGATTCTCGGACGCGCCGAGACGATCGCTTTTTCTCTCGATTACGACCACTACTACCAGCCACGCATCGACCGGTTTTTCACCCCTCTCGAGACCAGCACCGCCACAAGCTCCATGCCTCGGCTTTGAAGCCTGCTGCTGGCGAAGACCTCAGCGAGCCCGCGAATTCTTGAACCGGCGCAGCAGCCACAATATCGCTCCTCCGACAAGGCCTGTCAGGATGAACACGGCAACGAAAACCAGGCTGGTCTGCAGGTTCTCAACAAGCTCCCGGGGATCCACGCCATAGGTATCCGCCAGCCAGTAGAGAGCAAAGCCAGCCGCAACCGCGCCGAGCAGGATTGATCGTGTCAGCCGACCAGCCAATCTGCCAGGCCTTGTCGATTTCGGACCGAGCAACGAATCAACCATCACTGACTCCACCAACATTGGCATGATGCCATGAAATGCCGACTGTACAGCATGCCGCACCACTCGGTAGTGTCCGGTCTCATGAATGGCTTATATTGCAGCTATTCATGAGACCGGACACTGGAGTAACTCATGGTCGAGAAACGCAAATCGGTTGCCCAGGAAGCCGGTAAGCCCATCGAGTACCTGAAGCAGGATCTCAGAGGTCAAGACTTTGGCGATGAGGATTTGAGCGGCGCGAGATTCGAAGGTTGCGATCTCGCGGGCGCGACCTTTCGTCATGCCGATCTCAGCGCGGCCACCTTCGCACACTGCACCGCCTTTGCAGTCGATCCCGAATCCAATGACGCAGCAACGGTCAGTTTCGCATACGCCAACCTCAAAGAAGCCAGGTTCGAAGACTGCGATCTGACTGCCGCGAACTTCAGCCACGCCAGAACTTACGATCTGCTATTCAGAAACTGTCAGCTGCAGGGAGTGGACCTTTCGAACTGCGATTTCTCGCTACCGATCGGCGACTCCCATGACCTGGCACGATTCACCATGAACGGCTGCAACTTTGCCTACGGCGATCTCACGAACACCTTTCTGAAAGGCTGCGAACTCACCGAAAATCGGATGATCGAAGCCGTGTTCAACAACTGCGTGCTGGCCGACTCTGACCTTTCAGGATCCGACCTCAACAACGTCAGTGGGCGCCCTCTCGATCTCAGCGGGGCCGATCTCCGGGGCACCACCTTCAATAACCTGGACCCACGACAGATCGACCTCACAGGCGTTCGTCTCGGCCTGACGCAAGGGTTGCAGATCCTCGATATCCTCGAGATCATCGTCGACCCCGACGCCGACTGAGCATTCCGGCGCCGAGTCTGACCCTCCTCTAGCCAATGTCGGAGCCGATGTCGGGGGCAATCCCGGGTCATTTGATTTCCAGCAGCTCGACTTCGAAAATCAGCGTCGAGTTACCCGGAATCGGCCCCTGATCCTGAGGGCCATAGGCGAGTCCGGGCGGGATGAAAAGACGCCACTTTTCCCCGACGGACATCAACTGCAATGCCTCGGTCCAACCGGCGATCACACCATTGAGCGGGAAGGTGGCCGGCTGCCCACGCTCATAAGAACTGTCGAATACCGTGCCATCGATCAGGGTACCCTGGTAGTGCGTGGTCACTCGATCGGTGGCTGTGGGTTTCGGGCCATCGGCGCTGGTCAACACTTGATATTGCAACCCCGAAGGTAGCGTCACCACAGCCTCTCTGGCGCCATTCTCAGCAAGGAAATCGGCACCGGCGGATCCGCCCTGCGCAGCCTTAGCGGCCAGCGCCGACTGACGGGCTGCCACCAAGGACTGCAACGAGGCGCTGGCTTGTTCTGGGGACAGTGCACTTTCGCGGTCACGCATGTGGTCCTCAATGCCCGCCAGGAAGGCGGCGACGTCCAGACTGTCACCAAATTGTTGCTGAACATTGACGGCCATGGTGTAGCCGAGACTGTAGCTGGCCTTCTGTGTGTCACTTCCGAGCTCTGGCTGCGAGACAGTGTCGGCGGCCTGAGCCGATAGAATTGGCGAATCACAACCCGCAACCAGCAACAGCACCACAGCACTACCCACTAATTTTGACTTGATCAAATATTTGCTCACTGGCAGGTGAGAAGGGCGCAAAAACCTCATACGGTCTCCTACTTGCCGGTTGCTCAGAACCTGAACACCGGGTTACATTCTGTTCATATGACCCATTTCGAGATTTGGCTAGTCTCGCAGAGCAGGATCCGGGGGGAACCTACGTTGCGACCAGGCATCTTAACTACGGTATGACCTGCACGATGGCAGGCAGCGTGCCGATTGATGAGCCGGGACGCAGCGCAGGTGCGTATCATAGCGCGCTTTCCGGCCTAGACGGTATAAACCGTGGGTTCGGCTGCAACATATTGACCTTGTATTGGTCTTAAAGGGCAACGACATAGCGACACAACACATGCACAGACAAGCACTGATCACCAACGGCGCAGGACTGATCACCAAAGCGCAGCAGTTCGGCGCCGCCGTTGGGTTGGCAGTTGTTATTGGCATCTTGATCCCGGGCGTTGGTAACACCTCCGAGGCCGCGCCCCAGGTCGCCATCTCGACAATGTCGGCACCCATGGAGATGGCCCGCGATGAATTGGTTACTCTGGAGCCACTGGACGTACACCCACGCACGAGCCTCCATATCGTCGATCAGCTACGCCAGAATCACTACCTGAAGAAACCACTGGACGACCAGCTTTCCAGCGAAATATTCGAGAACTATCTGGACTCACTGGATGCTGCAAAGGTCTATTTTCTCCAGGCAGACATTCAGGCCCTGGAGCAATACCGCTACCTGCTCGATGATGCGCTGGTAAGGGGCAATCTCGATCCCGCCTTCGAAATTTTCAACCTCTACCAGCAACGATTGAACGAGCGCCTGGAATTTCTTCTCTCCGAGCTTGGAAAGAGCCTTTCTGTGGTGGATTTCGAGGCCGATGAATCAATCGAAATAGACCGGGAAAATGCCAGCTGGCCGGCGGATGTAGCCGAGCTGGACACAATCTGGCGCAAGCGTCTGAAGGCCGCCGCGCTCAACATGAAGCTCAATGGCAAGGAAATTTCCGAAATCGAAACTCTGCTGACAAAACGATACACGAATCGCCTGAAGCAGAGCAGTCAGACCAAGAGCGAAGATGCATTCCAGCTCTATGTCAACGCGTTCGCCAGCACCTACGATCCGCACACCCAGTACTTTTCTCCGAGAACTTCGCAGAACTTCAACATCAATATGTCGCTATCCCTCGAAGGGATCGGTGCTGTGCTCAGAAATGAAGACGAGTACACATCCGTGGTCGAGTTGGTCCCTGCCGGACCCGCCGACAAATCCGGCCTGATCAGTCCGTCGGACCGTATCGTCAGCGTCGGTCAAGGCGGAAAAGGGCCGCTGATCGATGTGGTCGGATGGCGCCTCGACGACGTGGTGGAATTGATCCGCGGTCCCAAGGGATCCACTGTGCGCCTGGAGATCATTCCAAACACGACGGACGACGAGAGCACCAAGGTCATTCAGATCACCCGCAATACCGTCAAGCTGGAAGAGCAGGCCGCGCAGAAGAGGGTGCTCGAACTCACCAGCAACGGTCAGACCAAACGCATCGGCATCATCGAGGTTCCGACCTTTTACGTCGACTTCAAAGCGGTGCAGCAGGGCGATCCGAACTACAAGAGCACGACCCGGGATGTACATCGTCTGATAGACGAACTGACCAGCGAGGGTGATGGGATCGATGGTCTGATCGTGGACCTCCGCACCAACGGCGGCGGGTCCCTGCAGGAAGCAGACTCGCTGACCGGGCTGTTCATCAAATCGGGCCCCACAGTCCAGGTCAAAGCGGCAAACCGACGCGCCAATATCTACGCGGATACTGACGATTCCGTGGCCTGGGAAGGACCGATGGCGGTGCTGGTCAACCGTCTATCCGCATCTGCCTCGGAAATTTTCGCCGGCGCGATTCAGGACTACGGCAGAGGCATCATCATCGGCAACCAGACCTTCGGTAAGGGCACGGTTCAAACCCTGGTGCCATTGAACCGGGGTCAGTTGAAGATCACCGCGGCAAAATTCTATCGGGTTTCCGGCCAGAGCACTCAACATCAGGGTGTGTTGCCGGACATCGAGTTCCCGGAGGTCTACGACTCGGAACGCATTGGCGAGAGCTCACTGGATGACGCAATGCCCTGGGATGTCATTCAACCGGCGGTCTATCCACATGCCACCCAGATCGAGACCCTGCTACCGGAGTTGCAGACATTGCACGATCGTCGGACTTCCGATCAGCCGGACTTCAACTACATGCGCGCCCTTGCCGAACGCAGCAAGGAGTACAGCCATCGCACCCAGCTTTCTCTACAGGAAAGTAAACGAACCAGGGAAAAGGAGCAGGAAGACGGCTGGCGACTCGACCTGGAAAATACCCTTCGGGTGGCGAAAGGCGAAGAATCGGTAGAGTCCCTCGACGCGCTCGATGAGTTGATGAATGAGCAGCGCGATGAGGAACCGGAACCGGAAAAAGACGCCATGCTCACCGAATCAGGCAAGATACTGCTCGACTATATCGGCCTGACACATCAGATCGCCCTTGTTGAGCGGGCTCCGGATACGTCGGGAACAACCATTCAGTAGCCCTAGGAGTCGCCTTGATCGCTCGGCGGTGGCCTCAGGAGCCGCCGCCTGAAAGTCACTCCAATTGAATTCTGCGATTCCGCCCTCACATTGAATAGAGGTCTTCACATTGAGTGAAGGTCTTCACATTGAGTGAAGGTCTTCACATTGAGTGAAGGGGCTACTCACACAGGATGGTAAGGAAATCGCCATGATGGATATCGACCAGCAGGGTGACGTCGTCCAGCCGGAACAACCCGGCAGCCAGATCCTTCTACCCAGCGAGGCCTATCCCAGCGCTATTCACGTGCTTCCCTACCCGCGCCCCTTTTTCCCGGGACAGGCCATCCCGTTGATCCTGGATGCAAAATCCTGGCTCCCTACACTGGAGGCAGTCCAGAAGCGCGATCACGATGTGCTGGGGCTGATAGCGACACGCTCCTCGCTTGACGGCGTTCCACGCCCAGCCGACCTCTACGAGATCGGAACCGTGTGCAGAATCCACCGAGTACATAGTGAGGATGACCAGCTACAGATTCTGCTGGAAGGCCTGCAGCGATTCCGGGTCCGTCGCTGGATCAGCGAGAAACCGCCATTGATGGTCAACGCTCGGTATTTTCCGGAGCGTCTTCAGACTCACGGTACCAACCAGAAGGCGTACGCAATCGCGATCATCAACACCATCAAGGAGCTTATTCCGCTGAATCCACTCTACGGTGAGGAGCTGAAGGTCTTCCTGGCACGCTCCAACCCCAACGAGCCGTCACTGCTTGCCGACTTCGCCGCCAGCCTCACATCTGCCAGCAAACCAGAACTGCAGGAAGTTCTGGAAACCATCAATCTGCAGCGTCGGCTGGAGAAAGTCGTGGAGCTGCTCCACAAGGAACTCGAAATTGCCAAAGCTCAGATGGAGATTCGCGAGCATGTGGAGTCTGAAATTCAGTCCCATCAGCGTGAATCCGTGTTGCGCCAGCAACTCAAGTTCATCCAGCAGGAACTCGGCATCTCCAAGGACGACAAGACGGCCGAGATCGAAGAATTTCGCACCCGTATCAACGATCTGGAGGTGCCCGCAGCGGCGCTCGAGCGCATAGAGGAGGAACTGAGCAAACTCTCCACGCTGGAGCACGGCTCACCCGAATTCGGCGTCACTCGTAACTATCTCGACTGGCTGACCAGCATGCCCTGGGGTCGGTTCAGCGAAGATACCCAGGACCTCGATGGTGCTGCCAGGGTATTGGATTCCAATCATGAGGGCCTGGTAGACGTCAAAGAACGGATTCTCGAATTCCTGGCATTGGGAATCATGAAAGGCGATATCGCGGGTTCCATCATCTGTCTGGTAGGGCCGCCCGGCGTCGGCAAGACTTCCCTGGGTCGCTCTATCGCCGACTCGCTCAATCGCAGATTCTATCGATTCTCCGTGGGCGGCATGCGCGACGAGGCTGAAATCAAAGGACATCGCCGGACCTATATCGGGGCGCTGCCCGGAAAATTGATTCAAGCGCTCAAGCATACCAAGGTCGCCAACCCCGTCATCATGCTGGACGAAGTAGACAAGATCGGAGCCTCCTATCAGGGCGACCCCGCCAGCGCTCTCCTGGAGGTCCTCGATCCGGAACAGAATGACAGCTTCCACGACCACTATCTCGATGTCGATATCGACCTGTCCAAGGTGCTCTTCATCTGCACCGCGAATCAGCTCGACACCATCCCGGGTCCGCTGATCGACCGGATGGAGGTGATTCACCTGTCCGGCTATCTCGATTCGGAGAAGCTCGCCATCGCCAAGAGGCATCTGTTGCCGCGACAACTGAGGCGAGCAGGCCTGACATCTCGCGGCGACCTGAAGATCAATGCAGCGGCGCTCAAAACCATCATCGAAGGTTATTCCCGGGAAGCGGGCGTACGCCGGCTGGAAAAGTCCATCGCCGCAATCGTCCGCAAGGCCGTTGTGAAACTGTTGAAGGGTGCTCGGCGGCCCATCGCGGTGGGTGCCGATGACGTCTCAGACTACCTGGGCAAACCGTTCTATGAGAAGGAGGCTCGACAACATGGCGTGGGGGTCGTTACCGGCCTCGCCTGGACGGCGCTCGGCGGGGTGACTCTGCCGGTAGAAGCCACCCGGGTGCACAATCGTCAGGCGGGCCTCAAGCTGACCGGGCAACTCGGCGATGTCATGCAGGAGTCTGCCAATATTGCCTACAGTTTCCTGCGCGCCAACGCCACTGAGCTGGGCATCCCGAATGACTATTTCGACAAAGCCTATATCCATCTCCACGTCCCTGCTGGAGCGACCCCGAAAGATGGCCCCAGCGCGGGCATTACCATGGCCATCGCGCTGCTGTCCCTGGCGAAGGGCCGTTCGCCTAAACGCAACTTCGCCATGACCGGAGAGCTCACTCTCACCGGCAACATCTATCCTATTGGCGGCGTGCGGGAAAAACTGCTTGCCGCGAAACGGCAAAAAATCCGCCATGTGATTCTCCCGAAGGCCAATGAAAGGGACTATGAAGAAGTCCCCGAACACATCGCACGAGGCATCACCGTCCACTTCGTCGAGAAGTTCGAAGAAGCCCTCGAGCTGATGTTTTAGTGTTGGCCGTTTCGTTGTCGTTCAGCGTCCTCCAATAGAGGCCTGTAGCTGACAACGGGTTTGATCTAACATAACGGCACTGTGCCAGGTGCTGCTGTGTCCGATACGCTAGTTTCAGTTACGCCCGACACCCACGCTGTTGCGATGATGGTCCTCACCGTGATCGCCCTGTATCTGTTTACCGGGATCGGATTCCGCTGGAATTCTCCAGTCTGGGGTTGATCGCTGTGCTGGCAACCGGGTTCGCGCTGTTTCCCTATGCCGGTGTGCGGCCGGCGGATTTTTTTGCCGGGTTCGGCCACGAAGCGCTGATCGCCGTCTGTGCTTTGATGGTGCTGGGTCAGGGTCTGGTGAGAACCGGCGCCCTGGAACCGATCGGTCGGCTGCTCGGTCGCCTGTGGGCACGCGCACCGTTCATATCGCTTCTGGCGACGCTGACCATCGGCGCCATCCTCTCTGCTTTCGTAAACAACACACCCATCGTGGTGTTGCTGTTACCCATACTCATCAGCGTCTGCCTTAGAACATCATCCTCGGCAGCGTCCGTGCTGATGCCAATGGGGTTCGCCACCCTGGTTGGAGGTATGGCGACGACCGTAGGCACATCGACACACCTGCTGGTGGTCAGCGTCGCCAGGGGTCTGGGGCTCGATCCCATCGGCATGTTCGACTTCGTCCTGCCCGCCGCAATCGCCGGTGGCGTGGCCATCCTCTACCTCTGGCTCATCGCCCCCCGCCTGCTACCTCCGCGAACGATCGATCTAGGGAACCTCTGAATAATTCCCGTTTGCTCAGCACGTACTACGGGGTCTGTGGACAAGCGCGATAATCTCTGCGCTTTCGGGAATTGTTCAGAGGTTCCCTAGACAACCAGTCGCCACGTCTTTTCGAAGCGAGACTGGAGATCGATGAGGAATCTGCATTCACCGGCCGCACGTTGGCGGACGCCATCGCCGCGACCGACGGAGACATGAAGGTGGTGAGGATTCGCCGCGGGGAAACTTACCTCATGCCGTTGCCCGACGTTACTCTGAAGGCCGGGGACCGTTTACGGGTCAACGACGCGCCATCGAAACTCAAAGCATATGAATCGGCTCTAGCTGCACGGCTCTTCTCCGGAGAGTTTCGGGTCGATGAGGACCACCCGCTGTCCGCCGACAATCAGATGCTCGCGGAGATCGCAGTGGTCCAGGGTTCATCGCTGGACCGAACCAATTTGAAGTTCACCCGCTTTATCGATCGCTATCAACTCGCCGTGCTTGCCCTGCACAGGGCCGGTAAGGATATCTGGCATGCCAGTGAAGAAATCCAGGAGGTCATCCTGCAACCGGCAGACATCCTTCTGGTACAGGGGTCCCGTGAGCAGATCGGCAACCTCAAACGAACAACGGAGTTTCTGGTGCTCGATGCCAGCGTCGACCTGCCGAAAACCAATAAATCCGGCATCGCATTGGCCATTCTGGTCGCTGCAATCACATTGGCGGCCACCGCAGTCATGCCCATCGCGGTGAGCGCGGTAGCCGGTGCGGTACTCCTGTTGGTGACCCGGTGCCTGAATCTCGGTGCCGCCATCCGGGCAATCAGCCCGTCGGTCTACTTCGTGGTGGTTGCCAGCCTTGCCGTCGGCATCGCATCGCAACTCGGCTTACCTGCAGAACCGTTCGTTCTCGCCGTGCTGTTTGGCGCCAATATGAGCTATGCAACGCCGATGGCCTACAACACCAACCTGCTGGTGATGAGCGCAGGGAACTACACCTTCGCAGAGTTCCTCAAGGTAGGTATACCGCTGACGCTACTGATGTGGCTGACCCTGACCGGGGTCTTGAGTGCGATTTACTTCTAAGGCCGCCGGCCAGGAAGCGCATTTGCTTCTGTATTCTGCCGATCGTCTCGACGGATCGGCTTGCGCGCACGTGCCTTGACAGCGGACTTGGCCACTTGATTCCTTTGGTCCCGAGCGATGAGCTGGGACTCGCTTCGATTGATCACTCAACTTCTCCTCGGCAGGGAGTACTGCTTCACCGGCCCCAACCACAAAATGACCAGGGTCTTCCTTGTTACTACGCCGGATTGTGATCCGAACATGACTCTTCAACCGTTCATAAACGGCCAAAGATCCATCCGTGTGATTCGATTACACTACAAACAAATCGTTTCGGTTGTGAGCTGGCTAACAATCAGCCAACCCACTTACATCTCAGGGCTAACAGTCCCGCTGGCCACTTCGAGCAATCTCAGCACGTCATGCAGGCTCTCGACAATGGTATGGCCCAATGTCAGCAGCTCAGCCGTCGGCGCCACCAGATCGGGCACTTGAATGACGGTGCAGCCCGCCGCGTGGGCGGCCCATACGCCATTCGCCGAGTCCTCCAGCGCCCAACATCGCTCGGGTTCGAGACCGAGTCGCCGTGCTGCCGCCAGATAAGGATCCGGGTCGGGTTTCCCCAGATCGGTCTCACCCCCACACACCAGCTGATCGAAATAGCACAATAGCCCTGTTCGTTCGAGCTTATTCAGCGCCGTGCCTCGTGGCGTCGAAGTCACCAGCGCCAAAGGCACCATTCGACCCTTGAGGAACTCCAGCAGATCCAAGGCTCCTGTCTTTACAGGCACCGGTCCTTCGCGGAGGCGCGCATGGTAGTGCTCACTCCAGCGGACTTCAATGGCCTTGTAAGGAAATTTCGGCCCAAAGGCTGAACTCAGCAGCGCTTCGGTTTTTTCAACGGTACTGCCGATGCAGAGTTGATAAACCTGCAGGTCCGGTTCCCAGCCGAACTCCCGGCAGGCTTTGACAAAGGCATCTCTTGCCAACCGCTCGGAATCGAGCAGCAGACCGTCCATGTCGCAGAGTACGCCCGCCAGACTTTCATCTAACACGGTCATGACCCACGGACACGACACCGTGTTCGTTCCGCGACAGCGCTTTTCTGCGGTTCGAAAAGCTGAGGGCTTTCATCTAACACGGTCATGACCCACGGACACGACACCGTGTTCGTTCCGCGACAGCGCTTTTCTGCGGTTCGAAAAGCTGAGGAGCAGCGGCATCCCTCTAGCCCGCCGCCTGGACGAGATTGTTGAGCACATACTGGAGGATACCGCCGCTCTTGAAGTAGGCGATCTCATTTTCGGTATCCAGCCGGCTCATGACCGTCGTCTCGAATTCGCTGCCATCGACGCGCCTGATCTTGAGCAACAGATCCTGCCGCGGGATGACTTCCGTGACCCCGGCGGGCAAATCGATGTCGACGATCTCCTCACCGTTGAGATTCAGACTCTGACGGCTCTCCCCTTCTTTGAACTGCACCGGCAGAACGCCCATGCCGATCAGGTTGGAGCGATGAATCCGCTCGAAGCTCTCGACCACGACGGCCTGTACACCCAATAGACGAGTACCCTTGGCCGCCCAGTCTCGTGATGACCCCGTGCCGTACTCTTTCCCGCCGATGACCACCAGCGGTGTACCTTCACCCTGATAGCGCACGGCTGCATCATAGAT
>QIDL01000056.1 GCA_003228415.1 Gammaproteobacteria bacterium
GCCCGTTCTCTCGGACTCGAGATCGCCGATACCATGGCCTTTCCATCCATGGTGTTCGTCGGTGACGCGAAGAACGAGTTGGTGAGCGTCAAAGCGGTGGGAATCGGTTATCCCCTCAGGGGCACACTCAAGGTGACGGACCAGCCATTCACTCCCGGGGTTGCGACCAGCGCGCTACCCGAAGTGGGTGAGGTGTGGATGGATGCCCGATTGTTCCCCTCGCTCGGGGTAAGCGTTGGAGATGAGCTGGAGGTCGGGCTCGCGCGGCTGACGGTCGCGCGGGTGCTCACAGAAGAGCCTGATCGTGGCGGCAGCATATATGACCTGGGTCCACGGCTGCTGATGCGCTTCGCGGATGTACCGGCAACTGAAGTGGTGCAGCCTGGGAGTAGAATTTCCTATCGCTTACTGCTGAAGGGAGACGAGTCTACTCTCGAAAGTCTGAGAGACCGGCTGGCCATCGATGAGGAACCCAACTTCTGGTGGCGCAGCATCAAGGAAAGCAGTCCGACCATCGGTTCCGCCCTGGAGCGGGCGGAGAGCTTCCTGCTCCTGGGTGGTCTGCTTGGCGTATTGCTTGCAGGTGTGGCGGTCGCGTTGTCGGCTCATCGCTACGCCCAGCGCCACTACGATCATGTCGGAGTCCTGAAGACTTTGGGCGCCACGCCTAATCAGGTGTTGGGGAGTTATCTGGGCTTGCTGATTGCAGTGGGTGGCGTTGCCGTCCTGCTCGGTCTTCTGGTTGGCGTCGGTCTGCATATGGCCATCGTGATGTTGTTGCAGAGTCTGATCCCTGTGAGCCTGCCGATGCCGACCGCCCGGCCGCTCATACTCGGCATGGTAACGGGTCTGATATGTACCATTTCCTTTGCGGTGCCGCCGTTGTTGCATCTGAAAAATATCTCACCGATGCGCGTGATCCGACGCGACTTTGGCGCCGCTCCACCGTCACAGATCATCAGTTACGGGGCGGCGGCCGTTGGCAGTCTTGGTCTGCTCATCTGGTACAGCGGCAGCTTCGTACTCACCGCGTGGACGTTGCTGGGTACGTTGGGCATATTGTCAATTTTCGGCGTGCTGGCCTCTCTACTGCTCAAGGGTGGACGCGTTGTGGGGATGCAGGCAGGCAGCGGGCTGCGGCTTGCGTTAGCGGGATTGCAGCGGCGTCGGCGGGAAAATATCGCGCAGATTCTGATCTTCGGACTCGCCATCATGCTGTTGCTGATTCTGTTGCTGTTGCGCACGGCATTGCTGGACGAGTGGCGCAATCTGGTCCCTCAATATGCACCGAATCACTTCGTGCTCAACATCTCGCCAGATGATGTTTCTGAAATAGAGACCATGATTGTCGCCAACAGTCGAGAACAAGGTGGTCTATACCCGATAATCCGCGGCCGGGTGACGGCGGTGAACGGCATCGATTCGAAAACCTGGGAGGAGCAGCATCGGCCGGAACATGGTGAAGGACCGCGCCTGCGCTCCGGCAGAAATCTCACCTGGAGCGCTGAGATGCCTGGCGACAATACCCTCGTGTCCGGCGACTGGTGGGAGCCGGGGGATGTTCGAGCGATGGTATCGCTCGAGGACGACTACGCCGAGGATCTCGGACTCGAGATTGGCGATGTCATGACCTTCGACATTGCAGGAGAAGCACTGGAGGTGGAAGTCGTCAACTTGCGGCGGTTGAACTGGGAAAGTATGCGGCCGAATTTTTTTGTTATTTTCTCGCCTGGTGCCCTCGAAGCCTTCCCGGCGACCTATATGACCAGCTTCTTCCTTGAACCCGATCAGAAACTGTTTCTCAACGAATTACTGACACGCTTTCCAACGGTCACGGTTATCGAAGTAGACGCCATCATCGCGCAGGTCCAGAGCATCATTACCAGAGTCACCCAGGCAGTGGAGTTGGTGCTTGGTCTGGTACTGATCTCCGGATGTCTGGTCCTGATCGCCAGCATACATGCCAGTCGTGATGCGCGGATGAGCGAACACGCATTGGTACGAACACTTGGTGGAACCCGTAAGCTCATCGCCGGCTCGCTCGCCGCGGAGTTTGCCTTCCTGGGACTGTTTGCCGGCATCGTTGCGGTGGTTGGCGCCGAGGTGACCGTCTACATCCTGCAGTCCCAGGTTTTCGAACTTGGTGGTGGGGTGCACCCCTGGCTGTGGCTCAGCGGTCCGCTCATGGGGGCTGTGCTGATCACGGTGGTTGGCGTACTCGGCACCCGCAAGCTGGTTTCCACGCCGCCGATGACCGTCTTGCGAGGTCTGAATTAGTGCCCGACCTGCCTGTCGACTCCGTTGGTGACCGACGCGCTGATGACGAAAGCCTGCGGGCGGGAATCAGGCAGCCGCTTTGAGTACCGTGAGGAGCACCGTGAGCCGGGACCATCTGGAAAACAATAAGCTGCAGAAGAAGTTGCGCCGACTGGCGGGTAAGGCGGTGGTGGACTATGGCATGATCGAAGACGGCGACAAGGTGATGGTCTGCGTCTCAGGGGGTAAGGACTCTTACACGCTGCTCGACATCCTGTTGAACCTTCAGCACAACGCGCCCGTCGACTTCGAACTGATTGCGGTCAATCTGGACCAGAAGCAGCCGGGATTTCCCGAAGAGGTGCTGCCGAGTTACTTCGAAACACTCGGCATCGACCATCACATACTCCAGGAGGACACCTATCGCATCGTCCAGGCGTTGACTGCGGAAGGTAAGACCACCTGCTCGATCTGCTCGAGGATGCGCCGCGGTATTCTCTACACGTTTGCCCGGCGTATCGGTGCGGACAAGATCGCGCTGGGACACCATCTCGATGACGTGGTGGAGACGCTGTTTCTGAATCTTTTCTATGGTGGCCGAATGAAGGCCATGCCGCCGAAACTGAAGAGCGACGACGGTGCCAACATGGTCATTCGGCCGCTCTACTACTGTCGCGAACAGGATATCGCACAGTGGGCCGACTACCGTGAGTTTCCCATCATACCCTGCGATCTCTGTGGTTCGCAGGACAATCTGCAGCGACAGGTCATCAAACGGATGCTCAAAAATTGGGATCTGGAAGCGCCTGGGCGGGTGGAGAGCATTGCCCGGGCGGTGAGGAAGGTGGTGCCGTCGCATCTCGGCGATATGGATCTCTTCGACTTCGTCAGGTTGACAAAGGATCTTGCAGATTCAGGCTCCCTTGCGCTGGTAGATGTCACCCCGCGGCAGTAGCCAATCTCTTCGCGCACCCTCCCAGGGCCCTGACTCAAGAATAGTCGCTGGCTCGCAGCTTTATTTCGTTACGCGACATGGCGTCGGTGGATTCCAGCACTTCTGTCAGGGCCACCTCGAAACTCTGCACCAGCCCCAGTAGATTCTTGGCGTCCGAGCGAGCAATCGCGAGCTCCAGCGTTTTAGACGCTTCCTTCAAGCGCCGGGCGCCGAAACTACCCGCCACGCCGTGGAGATTGTGAGCCAGGCGCTCTGCTTCTTCGAAGCACTCGGTGGTGACGAAGCCGCGCATCTTGGCGCCTGCGTCACCGTAGTAGGTGCCAAAGTCGCCCATGAGTTTGATCATGAGCTTGATGTTGCCGTTGTGTCCCCGGATGGCCTGGCCGATGTCGATCCCTGACAGACGCTGTATCGGAAACGAGTCGACGGCCGCTTGCATCTGCTCTTCGAGCGCGGCCTCCTCGAGTGCCTCGAATTGATCGCTCGCTCGCCGGCGAGGTGCGGTGGCTTCCTCGTCGAGCGGCTGGTCGGGCAACAGCTTGTCGAGTTCCATGAGCAGCAGGTCGAAGTCGATGGGTTTGGTGATGTAGACGTTGCAGCCTGCATCGAACGCGGCGGACTTGCTGCTCGAGAGTGCGTCGGCCGACACTGCGATTATGGGAATATCGAGTGCCTGGTCACGAAGAATGGCAGTGGCTTCGAGACCGTCGAGCTCCGGCATGTGGATATCCATGAGAATGGCGTCGTAGAACTGCTCGGTCGCGCGGGCCACGGCTTCGCGCCCGGTTTCGGCGATGTCGACTTCTGCACCGCGGCGCTGCAGGAATTCCAATGCCAGCTGCTGATTGATGGGATTGTCTTCAGCGACCAGAATTCGACGTCGATAGAGCATGATTTCACTGGCACGTTTCGCCGATTGAGTGGCTGGCGTTGTGCTGACCTCATCGGCAACCGATGCGCTGATGGTGAACTCGAACCGACTGCCTTCGTCGATGGTGGAAAAAACTCTGATCTCGCCGCCCATCAGATCCACCAATCGTTCTGAAATGGTCAAGCCGAGGCCGGTACCACCGTAGCGGCGGGTGGTGGATGTTTCGGCCTGCTGGAAAGAATCGAACAACTTCGCCAGTTTATCCTCGCTGATTCCGATACCCGTGTCCGTGACAGCGAAGGTCAGAATCAGTTGCCCTTCGTTTTCCGCGGTAACCCTGGCGCTTACCGAGATCTTACCTTTTTCGGTGAACTTCACCGCGTTGGCGATCAGATTGACCAGCACCTGTTGTAGCCGCATGGCATCGCCATTGATCACGCTATCTTCCGGGAAGTTTTTATGATCGGTCGTCTTATCGTCGATGAAGAATTCGAGATTGCGGCGTCGAATCTCGGTTCGGAATAGTCTTTCCACTTCTGCCAGGGTGACCTTCAGGTTGAAGGGCCGCGTTTCCAGAACCAACTTGCCGGCTTCGATCTTGGAAAAGTCGAGTACATCGCTGACCAGGGTCAACAGGTTTTCCGCGGCGTTACTGATTGAGGTGACGTACTCGTGTTGTTTGCGATCCAGGGAAGATTCCAACGCCAGCTTCGAAAACCCGACGATGGCATTCATGGGGGTTCGAATTTCGTGGCTCATGTTGGCAAGGAATTCGCTCTTCGCCAGAGTGGCGGCTTCAGCGATCTGACGTTGCTTGTCCGCTTGATCCCGCTCCATACGTTCGGAGATGTCGATCAACGAGCCATCGATGTAGTCACCCCGCTCGGGGTCGTTGCTGAGCCGGGCGGTGAGTGCCATCCAGAAGGTCCTGCCGTCTCGAGTCACCCCCTGGGCTTCGAAATCGCTGACCAATCGCTGACTTTCAAGCGCCGAAAGGAATCGTCCGGCCTGCTCATTGGTGAGGAATACCCGATCGATGAGGTCTCGGTATTCGTCTTGTAACTGATCGATGTTGGCGAACCCCAGGATTCGGGCCAGTGTCGGGTTTGCGCTGACCAGCAGACCTTCCGGGCTGATTCGAAATAACCCTTCGATGGCGTTGTCATAGAGTGCGCGGTACTCGTTCTGGGTGGCCTGCAGATCGGCGTAGAGGCGGGCGTTCTCAATGGAGATGGCCGCCTGAGAGGCGAGCAGTGCCAACACCTCCATCCGTTGTGAGGTGAACACGCCAGTAAGCCAGCGATGTTCCACGTAGAGAATGCCGGTTATGTCTCCGCGATGAATGATCGGTAGACACAAAACGCTGAGCGGCTGGAACCGTTTCACGTATGGATCCTGAGTGAAAACGTCCTCTTGAGTCGCATCGGCCAGCACCAGGGATTTTTTGGTGCGGCTGACGAATTGAATGATGCTTTCGGGAATTTCATCCGTGGCTTCCAGTGGTACGGGTGGCGCAACGCGTCGGTTGGCGCCGCCATCCACAGAAGCAATCGCTTCCAGAAACAATCGCTTGTCGTGAGCGAGAAGCATGCAGGCTTTCTGGGCACCGGCGTGTTCGAGAGCCAGTCGCAGCAGTTTGGTGAGGACTTTGTCCAGCAGAATCTCGCCGGAGATGGTTTGCGCGGCTCGCAGTACGGTGGTTGTGTCTACGATTCTCTCGTTGAATTCGGTGCTTTCGAAACTCGATGTAGTGGCCTGAAAGTCGCGTACGGTGAGGTCCGCCAGATCACCCACGCTCAGAGCACTGGACCGGGTGATCGAGAGTTGGTCCGAGATCAGCGAGTGGAACTCGCGTTCGAGCTGGTTGGCCTTGGCAGTGGCGCCCCAACGGAGATAGGCCTGGTAGGCATTACGGGCGAACAGCTTGGCAAAGTCTGCACGGCCCTTGGAATCACACGCCCTGGCGGCCAGCTCATAGGCCAGACCCTCGTCGTTGGCCTGACCGTGGCGGCGCGCCTGTTCGGCTGCGATTTCAAAATATTCCAACGCTTTCGTGGTCGCGCCTCCCCGCCAGGCGAGTTCTGCTTGCAGGATCATGCGCTTGGGCTGGACGTGTACCGCACCCTGGTCTTCCCAGCGTTTGAGCAAACGCAGATTTTTCTGAGCCTGGCGCCGGCCGGTGCTGGTTTTCGTCCTGAGGAGGACCAGCCCTTCCGAGAATTTAAAGGCAGCCACCAGGGGTGATCCGGCCAGGGATTGCACATACTGGCTGGCGAGTCCGAGGATGTTTTCGGCGCCAGCAAAGTCGTTGAACAGCGTCGCGTAATACAGGCGTAACACATAGACGTAAGCATGGGCGACCACGTCTTCGCTGTTTGTGATGCCGAGCTCGCGGTCACCGCGCATTTCTGTTTCGTTCTGCCCCAGGAGACTTCCGACGATCTGCAGCACGAAGTGAGAGATGTTGATGCCGGTGATGTGTTTGAACTGGGCAATATCTGAAATCTGTTGATGCAGTTCGCGCTTGAGCGAGCCGAGTTCCATGCCTCTGAGCAGCGCATTGGCTGCGAAACAGGCACTCGCTGTGGCTGCGAACTCGAAGTCCTGGCGCGCCATACTGCGTGCGATGTTGTCGGACAGTAGAGACAGAGTATGGTCGAGCGAGTTCGACCATGGATCGACGAGCCCCGCGAGCAGGGTCAGTGCTCGAGTGGCAGCCGCTTCGTTCGGAAACTGGTTGGCCAGGGTCCGCGCTTCCATGGCGTAGCGCTGGGCGGCCGGTACGTCGTCCTGGGAAATCGCGGTCACCGCACGTGCGGCGTAGGCGAATGCGGTATCTGCGCAATAGCCGTATCTCGACGAGCGGGACAACACGTCATCGGTGAAGTCGACCAGGTTTTCGATCCCCAGGTGATAGCCCGTATGCAGCAGATAGCCGACAAAGCGGAAGCTCTGGTGCAGATTCACGTCTTCCAGCAGCGGAGCGGGGTTGGCGACCGACGGATGAAGAGATCCCGTCAGCCGATCTACGATCTGGCGCAAGCTGCGATGTGCCGCTCGCACGACCTGGCGGCCGGTGCCTTCTGCCGGTAACCGATAGTTCAAGTCCGACAGAGCCGACAGAGTCAGATCTCGTGCCTCGCTGAGATTGTTCTGGACCACCGCTGCACGAACCTTGATTTCCGTCAAGGTACTGTTGTGCTGGGGAGCACCTGCCAGCACCCGGTCGAGCTGGTCGAAGTCCCCGCAGAAGAAAGCGGCTTCCGCGGCGCACTGACAGAGGTCCAGATACAGGGGTTCCGCCGGGAGTTCGATCAAGGCAAGGCCACTGCGACAGTATTTGTAGGCCTGTTGGAATACACCCTGGCGCAGCGTTTCCCGGGCTGCCAGGAGGTTGAAGTGCGCCACCCGACCGCGCCGCTGCTCGTCTGCTTCGGTGGGATCGGTAGCGGCGTTCAGATGGTCGGCGATCTGCAGAAGCCTGGCGCCGCTTGGCCGCCCGCCTTGCAACAGAAATTCTGCAATTTTGAGGTGGAGCTGCAGCTTTGTTGAATCATCCACGCTGCCGTATATCAATGCGCGTATTCGCGGATGAGAAAACTGGTATTGAATCAGCTCCGAGTAGTCACCGACCGGAAGGGTAATCAGCAGCCCCGCGGTAACGGCCGGTCGTAACTCGGCTGAGGCTTCGGCCTCGGTTTTTGACAGTAGCCTGGAGAGCAGGTTGACCGTGAACTGCTCGCCGATCGCGGTTGCCATGGCTAATCCGGCGCGGGTCGCTTGTGGAAGAAGATCGAGGTGCTGGCGAACGCGCTCGACTGTGTTGCGACTGAAAAAATGACCTCGAACCTTATCGATGTCCCATGACCAGGCGCCGTTCAGAGGATCGTGAGAAATTGCGCCAACCCGATGCAGCTCCTCGAGCAGGGCCAACACATCGCTCGGAACTCCATCGGTCTTGTCGTGGATTTCTCCAGCGAGTTCACGAACCCTTGCCTCGCTCTGACTCAGTACATCACTCACCAGGCTGCGCACATCGGCTCGGTCAAAAGGCTTCAGCTCGATCGTGGTGCTCTTGGTCGCCACGCGCGGGTTTTCGAACAGGATTGGATGAGCCTGTTCGGATGCAAATACCAGCAACAGGTTTCTGGTTTCGAGCGAAGCGTCGATCAGCGCCGACAGGCACTCGGCGGGTACCTGGTCGGTATGTTCGAGTACCAGGCACAGCGACTGCGGAGCAAAAGCCTTGAGCAGCTGACGGATACCTCGGCTCGGCAGGCCAGCACTGCCCTCGGTGATCTGTGGAATCAGATTTTTCAGCTCCGGGATAAAAGCCAGCAGGCTTTGCATGCCGGGCCCCCGTTGTTCGCTTATCCGGGCAATGAGCCCGTCGCCCGATTCGGTCCCCAGAGACAGTGCCTGACGGATGAGCTGCCGCAACAATTCGAGCCAGATAGCATCGGTATCGCGCAGGTCAAAGCCTGACCCGTTGGCCCTGGCCACCAGCAGGTCGCTCTCACCGGCGTGGCGGCACAGTTCGTTGCAGATCGCGCCCTTGCCGAGCCCGGTCGCACCTGTGACTTCGATGAACAGCACTTCTGCCTGGCACACACGCAGGATGTGCCGGGAGATCAGATTGGCTTCATTGCTACGCCCATAGAGGCGTTTGGGCAGCGCGAGCTGGCCTGGCGAATCGGTCTGGCCCAGACGGAACGGAATGACGTTGTTGTGATTCTGCCCTTCCATCAGGTCGTCGCGCACAGCGGCTGCCGACTGGTAGCGATCTTCCGGCTGTTTGGCGAGCAGTTTCAGCACCACATCGGAGAGCCAGCGAGGAATGTTGTCCACCATGGCCGCCAGCGGTCGTGGTGTGCTCGCGATGTGGGCGTGAATGAGTTCGAGTGGGTCGGTGCTGGTAAACGGAGGAGCTCCCGAAAAGAGTTCGTAGAGCGTCGCACCCAGCGAGTAGAGGTCGGTGCGATAGTCTACTACCCGGTTGACCCGACCGGTTTGTTCGGGTGAGACATAGGGCAGCGTGCCAGTGAGGTGGCCGAATGGTTCACTGTTCGGATACTCTCGAGGGACTAACGTGGCCAACCCGAAGTCGATGAGGTAAACCGCCAGCGGATCTTCGCAGGTAACGATGTTGCCGGGGTTGAGATCCCGGTGAATCACCCCCTCGTCGTGGATCGACTGTAACGACTTGGTGATTTCCACCGCGATGTCGAGTCGCTCGTCCATGCTCAATGGTCGGGATTGGATCAGGATACGCAGCGACTCACCGCCGGGATCGTCGAAGACAATCTTGGGATCTCGATCTTCGATAGCGAGCGCCCGGCACACGTAAGGGCTCGTCAATGACTGGTTGATGTTGAATTCGTGGTGGTAGCGGGCGATGGCGTTGGGGGTCTGAGCGCTCGGCTTGAGCGACTTCGTAACCACAGGCTGATCGTGCCAGGTAGTGCGCCGCACCAGCGTGGAGGCGCTCTCATAGATCTTTTTATCTACCACCTGAACTACCACGGTCGTCGATCAAACACTCTTCACCACCTGCCCCCTCAAGCCTCCGATATAGGGCTTCGATCAGCCGAACGTGGCTGCTTCAGTCAAGCCACTTCAGGCGTGAATAGATATCCCGTACCGTGGATGGTTGCAATAATTTTTGCGTTGGCCGCCCGTTCGCCGAGTTTCTTCCGCAGCTGTCCGACCAGAACGTCTATGTAGCGGTCGTCAGGGAACCATTCACGATTACGTATGCGATTCATGAGCTGGTCACGATTCATCACTTCACCGGCTTGCTCCATGAATGCCAGCAACAGCTGATATTCGCCCGCCGACAGCGTGGCCTGTTCGCCTTCCGGAGAGGTGAGCTCGCGCTTGTTCAGATCGAGCTGCCATCCCTCGAAAGCGCGGATGTGATTCTTGCGTCGCTGTTTCTGCTGAATGTGGACGCGGCGAATCAGGTTGCGAGCCCGACTCAGCAGCTCACGAGGATCGAACGGTTTGGTAACATAGTCATCCGCGCCGCTTTCCAGACCGAGAATCCGGTCGATCTGTTCCAGTTTGCTGGTCACCAGAATGATGCCCATATCTGACTGGGTTCGAATTTCCCGGGTCAGGGTCAGTCCATCTTTCCCTGGTAACTTGATATCCAGAAGTATGAGAATGACATCCGAATCCGTGACGAGCGGCAGCACTTCGTCCCCGGAGCCGGTTGACGTCACGCGGAAGCCTTCGTCTTCGAAGTATGAAACGAGCTGGTCGCGGGTAATTGGTTCGTCTTCGACGACCAGAATGTGGTCCTGCTGTTCGGCCATTGTTCCCTGTCCTGTTGGAACATCAGTAAACTACTGATTAAGAAAGATAAGTAACGCACCTTGGAGCCACAAATTCAAGATAGAGAAGGCCAGGAAGTTACAGTATGCGGGCTATGTCACGGTTCATATCGGCATATGGTCACTGCCGGCGCGCGCCTGGCGTGAAAATCCCGTTGAATTCTCTCTCCGAGGACGCGCTGACCGGTATTGTCGAAGCCTTCGTATTGCGCGAAGGAACAGATTATGGCCCGGGTGAACACGATTTTGAGAACAAATGCGAGCAGGTGCGGGCGCAGTTGGCAACCGGTGAGGCGACCATCACCTTCGACCCGGCGACCGATACCATGGATATCCGCGCGGCGATCGAAAATAAACGAGACAAGTAAGATGACAACTGATGACAACTGATGACAACGGCGCTGATGTGACCTCGATGTTCGCGCGGCTTTGGGCGGCTATCCTGCCTGTGGCGCTGTTGCTGTCCGCCCCCAGCGTCGCGGAAGTGATTCTGGAGAATGCTGTCGAAAAAGTAGAATCAACCGTCACGCCCTCCGGGATGGTCGAACAGCGGCTGATGGCGGTTGAAAGCGTTCAACCGGGCGACGAGCTGCGTTACACCATCACCTTCAGCAACCAGGGCACCCTGGCAGCGGAAGCAGGCAGCATCGTCATTACCAATCCTCTCCCCGAGGGCACACAATACATAGAAGGCAGCGCGGCCGGTACGGATGCGGTCATCGTTTTTTCGCTGGATGGCGAGAATTTTGCGCCGGTTGGTTCGCTGATGTTGGAGGCGGGGCAAACCAGTATCCCTGCCCCTGCCGCCGACTACCGAGCCATTCGCTGGACATTTGGCCCACAACTCGACGCCGGTGAGTCGGGTTCCGTATCGTTCGACATACGAATGCAGTAATCGGGCTCAACTTGCCTGGTATTCAGCGATTGTATAATGTGCCGGGCTTTCGAGCCGGGAGAGCGTGGTCAGGAAGGTCTATGTTCTTAAGCCTCGCAACGAGGCGCGATATGGCCGCTCGTGCTCTGAAAACCTTTCATTTGACACGGTCATGACCCACGGACACGACACCGTATTTGTTTCGCGACAGCGCTTTTCTGCGGTTCAAAAAGCTGAGGGCTCCTTGGTCTGCGTCATTCTGATCAGTATCAGCCGTGGTGATGTATTGACTGGCAGTGATGTCGAATTCGCTCGCATGGTGAAGATGTTGGCGATTTCGGTATGCCTCAGGGCGGCAGAGAATGAGTAAGAATTTTGGGGGTAGAGATGGGAGTTGTACGACGAGTCGCCTGGTTGGTTGTGGCAGGGGTTGGTTTCTGCCCTGGGGGTCTCCTCTTTGCACAGGAGGCACAGGAGGCACAGGAGGGCGCGGAAGGTGTGATCGAAGAGATCGTGGTCAGCGGTGATGCCCATCTTGCTGCCCGGCTTGGTGTGGTTGGCAGTTGGAGCGCCATCGACGCCGATGAACTCGAGTTGATCGGTGCCGTCCATCCCAGCGAAGCGTTACAGCGCGTGCCTGGTGTATGGATTTCCCGGGGCTCCGGTCAGGAGCACCTGACCGCGATCCGATCGGCCGTGCTGACCGGTGCGGGCGCCTGTGGTGAATTCCTGTTTCTGGAAAACGGTATTCCTATCCGACCGGCAGGTTTCTGTAACGTCAACAATCTGTTTGAGATGAACACGGAGCAGGCGGGCCGTATCGAAGTCTGGCGCGGACCCGCCAGTGCGGTGCTGGGGAGCAACGCGATGCATGGCGCCATCAACATTCTGACGGCGGTACCGGAGCGAAACCGTATCGGCGCCGAAGTCGGACCTTATGATACTTATCGCGTGACCGGGCAGTTCCACCAGGAGGCGGGTGGCCACGAGTTTGCGGCATCGGTATACGGTATTTCCAACAACGGCTATCGTGATGATACCGGTTATGGCCAGCAGAAGGTCTCGCTGCTTCATCGCACGACCGTGGCCGGCTTCGATGTGGAGAACACGCTGAATTTCACCAATCTCAATCAGGAGACTGGCGCCTTCGTGCTGGGCTTTGAGGCCTACAAAGACGACGAGTTGCGCAAAACCAATCCTTCCCCTGAGGCTTATCGAGATGCCAGGTCTCTGCGCCTGGCCAGCCGCTGGAGCAAAGGTGCCTTTTATATCGTTCCTTACTTGCGCTACTCGCAGATGAATTTTCTCCAGCACTTTCTACCTGGCCAGCCTCGGGAGCGAAATGATCAGACCAGTGGCGGCGCGCTGGCCGGGTACGACCTGTTACAAGATGGTCCGATCACTATGAGCGTGGGAGCCCAACTGGAGTTCATGTCGGGCCACCTGGATCAGTGGCAGGCTGAAGAGCTGACCACGTCGAATAATTTCAACAACGCCGTTCGACCTCAAGGCTGGCACTACGACTACGATGTAGACAGCTTGCTGGCGGCGGGGTTTTACGACCTGAGCTGGGAGTTCGCGGAAGGTGCTCGTCTCGTTCATAGTCTGCGAGTGGAGTATCTCGGCTACGACTACAATAACAAGATCCTCGACGGAAACACTCGAGACGACGGAACTGTTTGCGGGTTCGGGGGTTGTCTCTACAATCGCCCCGCAGACCGAAAAGACGACTTCACGAATCTGGCTGGTCGCATAGGTGTAGAAAAAGACCTCGGGCAGGGGATTGGCTATGCCTCCTTCGGCAGTGGCTTCCGGCCGCCCCAGGCGACGGAACTTTATCGGTTGCAGAGATTTCAGAGCGTCGCGGATCTCAAGAGCGAAAATCTGATTTCACTGGAGATTGGCTATCGCGGCGATTTCTGGAACCTGGCAGGTTTTGTGGAAAGGAGCGACAATTTCATCTTCAGGGATTCGGCTGGATTCAACGCCAGCGATGGCAAGACCAAAGCCTGGGGGATCGAGTTCGAAGCCTTCCGGACGTTTGGAATGCATACTTTCGCGGTTGCCGGCACCTATGCCGAGCATCGTTACGATTTCGACCGTAATGTGAGCGGTGGTGAGGTGATAGAGAAGAATAATTTCATCGATACCGCTCCACGCTGGCTCGCCAACGGTCGCTGGACGATCCAGCCGACCGAACGCATAGATACCGAGTTGGAAGTGAACTATCTCGGCGATCACTACATCAACGCGGCCAATACCGCGGAGTACGAGGGCCACGTTGTCTTCAATCTGCGTGGTCGCTTTCTCGTCAGCGAGGCGTTTACACTCACCGCCCGTGTGATGAACCTGCTCGACAAAAAGTACGCAGACCGAGCGGACTTCACAGTCTTCAATCCGCTGAACTATCGATACTTCCCGGCGATGCCGCGGCAGTTCTACTTCGGTGCTACCTACAGCTTCTAGAATGATCAAAGACCCGGAAATCAGAAAAGTCGATATCACGGTCGGTCCGCGCGGCTCCATGGAGCTGCTTTCGCAGCGGGAGATCGACACGCTGACCGACTCAACGCAGCGTATTCGTCTGTTCGAATTATTCCGCCGCTGCGCGCTGGCGGTGCTGAATACCGGCAACGAATCGGATGACGCGACGGCGATTTTCGATGCCTACTCGGACTTTTCCATTGCCATCGGCAAGCGTACCCGGGGGCTCAAGCTCATCATCAGGAATGCGCCGGCCAGCGCCATGGTGGATGGGCGGATGATCGAGGGTGTTCGACAGCACCTGTTCTCCGTGCTTCGAGACATCGTTTTCATCGGCACCGACCTTTCGGACAGCACTCAGTTTGATCTGTCGAGCAGCAAAGGAATCACCGATGCGGTATTCCAGATCTTGAAGCACGCCCGGGTTCTCAATCCCGACCTGCCGCCGCGGACCATCGTCTGCTGGGGTGGACACTCCATTTCGAGGAGTGAATACGACTACACCAAAGAGGTGGGGTACCACCTGGGGCTCAGGGGTCTGGATATCTGCACCGGCTGTGGGCCGGGGGCGATGAAGGGACCGATGAAAGGCGCTGCGGTGGGCCATGCGAAACAACGCCTGCGGGAAGCCCGCTACCTGGGACTGAGCGAGCCGGGCATCATCGCCGCCGAGCCGCCAAATCCCATGGTGAGCAAACTGGTGGTGCTGCCGGACATTGAAAAACGCCTGGAAGCTTTCGTACGGCTGGGTCACGGGATTCTGGTGTTCCCCGGTGGAGTCGGTACCGCCGAGGAAATTCTCTATCTCCTCGGCATTCTCCTGGACCCGGGTAACGGTCACATAGCATTGCCTTTGGTTTTTACCGGACCGGTAGGGGCTAAGGACTACTTTCAAGAGTTGGATGGGTTTTTACGGCTCGCCTTCGGTGATGAGATTGCCAGCCGCTACCGCATCATCGTCGGTGACGCCGCCGAAGTTGGCCAGTTCTTCGGTCGGGCGGTCAGGG